>JBEIKN010000271.1:0-2379 GCA_040379725.1 Flavobacteriales bacterium | reverse complement strand
TTATTGTCTGTTAGCGATAAAGCATTTGGAATTATACTTTGTCTTTTGGCCTATGCCTTTGAACTGATCACTATTGAGACCTTTATAGTTGTTCAACTAATAGCGACAGCCTTGACCTTAAGCATAGCGTTTTACTTGAACATTAAATACCATAAAAGCATAGTTGCTTTAACGCCCATTAAAAGCATAGCATTCAAATCACTATGGCCCTTGTTAAAGTTGAGTCTTCCATTTGCGTTGTTGTTTACCTTAATGAATATGTATACAAGGCTTGATGTTGCTATGATGAATTGGTTGTTGCCGAATGCCAATTACCATTCGAGCTTGTATGCACAAAGTTTTAGGCTGCTTGATGCTGCAGCCATGTTTGCCATGTTGTTTGCTGGGCTTTTGCTGCCCATGTTTTCTAAGATGATTCAAGAACAAGTTGATGTGAGACCCCTCGCCAATTTGGCCTCATCCATCTTAATGCTGATTGCAGTGAGTATAGGTTTGGCAGCTTATCTATATGCATACAGAATCATAGATTTACTGTATGATTTTAAATCCATTGATCAAGCCATTCAGTCATCTGAGGTGTTTAAAAACATATTGGTATCGTTTGTGCCTATGTCCTTGACTTTTGTGTTTAGTACCTTATTAACCGCCAAAAAAGATTTATTTCATTTAAATGTATATGCCTGTATAGCGCTTGGTTTGAATCTGGTTTTAAATGGGGTACTAATTCCACAATGGCAGTCTTTGGGCGCTTCTTTAGCAACCTTGTGTACACAATCTGTTTTTGCGATACTCTGTTATGCGCGTTGTAAACAATTGTTTGGCTTTGAATTCAATGTCCAACAGCTTTTGAAATTTGCCATTTTAATCATTGTATTGATTGGTGTATTTGTCTTGATTAAGGGCATTCATTCAACATTGTTGAGTTTGGGTTTGTTTGGTTTGTTGGCAGTAAGCCTCGGATTCATGCTTAAAATCATAGACCCAAAACATGTGTATTATTTTTTTAAGCCCAATTCGCAATAAAAAATTGCCAATGGCGTTGGCTTGATTACTGCTGAAAAAACTTATTTTTGCGCTTAGATATGTCTAGTAGTAATTCATTTGATGAGGTCGGCAATGGCCTTTTTACATTTAGAGATTTAACCGCTTTAATTGCTCGTTGGAAAAAACAATTACTTTGGGTAGGGCTAATAGCCGTAGTGGTATCAAGTGTTGTGTCTTTTATCTTAACCCCTAAGTACAAGTCTACAGTGGTGTTTTATCCGACCACTAACAACTCTATTAGTAATGCTTTGTTAACAGATCTTAATCAAAGACAAAAAGATCCATTAGAATTTGGTGCTGAAGAAGAAGCCGAAAAGGCATTACAGATTCTTCAATCATCTAAATTGACTGAACGTTTGGTTAGAAATTATCAGTTAATGGCTCATTATAAAATTGATCCGAATAGTGCCCTTAAAAAAGCCAAGTTGGCCGATAAAATCTCTGCGAATTTTAGCTTTAGTCGAACCAGATATTTATCCATAAAAGTGGATGTCTTGGATGAAGATCCTGTCATGGCAGCCAAAATGGCCAATGGTATTTTGGATTTGTACGACTCCATTAAAAATGAAATTCAATTAGAGGTAGCCATACCCGCATTGGATATTGTTAAACGTCAAATGCAAGCCAAAGAAAATGAAATCAATGCCATTAAAACTGAACTTCAAAAATTAGGTGCTGAAGGCGTTACCAATTACGAAGAACAGTCTCGTGCACTCAACGAAGAAATATACAAAGCCCGAGCAGCTGGTAAAATGGACAAAGTCATTGAATTGGTAGAACAATCTAAAAACTTGGTTCAATATGGGGGACAATTTACAGCCCTGACTGAATTGCTTCAATTAGAATTGGATAAATTATCTGATTTGAAAGCCAAATTTGAGCGTGCGGAAGTCGACGTTAAGGAAACATTGAACAATAAATTTACTGTTAGTGGTGCAGATGTTGCAGAACAAAGGGCCTATCCAGTCAGAAAATTGATTGTGTTGGTATCATTGATTGCCAGTTTATTGTTTGCTATAGCCCTGTTTGCTATTTACGAAAAAATCAAACCGAGCGCTGCTTGAGTTTTCTTTCGGAAATATTGACCTTTTCAAATAGTAAAACCAGTAAAACCATTATGGTTATAGTGGCATTGCTTTGTGGCATTGGGGTTTATTTTGATTTTATTTATCTTGCCTTATTGCCCCTCTTGCTGATGGCGGCTTATTTGTGTTATAACAAGCCATTTCAATATGTATTGATCATTTGTTTTTGCGTGCCATTGTCCATTTTCATCAACGATGTTGGCGGTGGATTGGGTTTGTCATTGCCCACTGAGCCTATGGTTTGGCTTAT
>JBEIKN010000270.1:0-2385 GCA_040379725.1 Flavobacteriales bacterium | reverse complement strand
TGCTTTCCGCAAATAAAGAAGTAAAAAACAAGCCCGATAATGCAAGAATAATTGATTTCATAATGAAGTAGAATTTTCTGCTTCATACTGCTCAAACCAAAAAGGTAAATGCTTAAAGAGCCGTAGAATCTTTTCCTGATGAATCCAAAGGCTTCACCTGAACAGGCAAATTGCCATTGAACGTTTGCGCCCCAATGTATACAGAGGTCATACTCAATGAACCAGCCACATATTGATCATTGAAAAAACTCACTTGATCTTTCTTATTTTGAAGGGCCAATGTATATAACAAAGGGATATAATGATCAGGTGTAGGAATCGCCAACAAAGCATGTTTGCTTAATGCTGTATAATTGATCAGCGCTTGATGGTTTTGTTGTAAAATGTTTTGCTTGAATAAGGTATTCATTTCGATGGCCCAGTCATAGGCATAATTGTCTACCGCAAACTTATCCCATGCCACTTGGCCCAAATTATGCACCATATTGCCACTACCAACAATCAATACCCCTTTTTTTCGGAGAGCGGCTAAATCTTTAGCCAACTGGTAATGCACACTCATCGGTTGAGCGTAATCGATACTCAATTGTAAAACTGGCACATCAGCCAATGGGTAAATGTGTTTTAGAATCGACCAAGTTCCGTGATCTAGCCCCCAATCAGTATTCAAGCCTACTTTAGTTGAATGCATGGTCGCTTGAACCAATTTAGCCATATCAACATCGCCTGGGGCTGGATATTGCACATCAAATAAAGCCTTAGGGAAACCTCCAAAATCATGAATGGTTGGCGGCGTTGGCATTGCTGTCACAAAGGTCCCTTGAGTCAACCAATGTGCAGATACACATAAAACGGCTTTAGGCTTTGGCAAGGTCTTGCCTAAATTTTGCCAAGCCAAAGTAAATGAATTGTTTTCTATAGCATTCATGGGTGAACCATGACCGATAAAAAGCACCGGCATCGTTTGCGCTTGTTCGGGCAAATCGTCCACAAATTGTTTAAATGATCCTAATCCTATCATGGTAGTAAATCCGGCCATGTATTTAATAAATTCAAGCCTTTTCATTAATATTCGTTGCAACGAATATAGTACTCTTGTTTTTAATTACAAACCAAACTTAAACAATATTATCTATAGACCTATCAAAAAATCAAAGAACAGGGCATTTAAATATTCCGTAATTTTGCCTAAAAAAAAATAAACCCTATGCCATATCCAGAAATGCTTGTTGCTCCTATGAGAGCTGAATTATCCAATGTTGGTTTTAAAGAATTAAAAACAGCTGAAGACGTTGAAAACACTTTCGCCAATCAAACAGGACTAAGTTTAGTGGTTGTCAATTCGGTTTGCGGTTGCGCCGCTGGTGCTGCTCGTCCGGGGATCATTAGATCATTAACTAACGACAAAACCCCTGCACAATTATATACAGTTTTTGCTGGTCAGGACATAGATGCTGTTGCAAAAGCAAGAGAATACATGTTACCCTACCCCCCTTCTTCGCCAAGTGTGGCTTTGTTCAAAGATGGACAATTGGTTCATTTTGTTGAGCGCATGAACATTGAAGGCCATACCGCCGAACAAGTTGCCGATCAACTTAAAAAAGCTTACGACACTTACTGTTAAGCCCTTTTTAGCCCTTAAATATTTATTCAAATAAGGTTTGGAAAGTCAGATGCATTACCTTACCTTTGCATCCCTTTTAAATAAAAACGTATGAGTTTAGTTAATTATGAATCTGCTATCATACTAACACCCGTACTGTCTGAGGCACAAATGCAAGAAGCCGTGAAAACCTACAGACAGTTGATCGCAGAGCAAGGTGGTAAAATTGTCAATGAAACCAATTGGGGATTGACAAAATTAGCCTACCCAATCAAGAAAAAATCAACCGGCTTCTATCATTTCTTTGAATTTCAAGCTAACTCTGAATTCATTGCTCACATTGAGACAATGTACCGCAGAGATGAGCGCATTTTGAGATTCTTAAACACCAAATTGGACAAACACGCCGTTCTTTTCAACGAAAGAAAAAAGAAAGGTGAAATTGCTCCAGCCGCTAAAATCGTTAAGGAGGACGCTAAAGTATAATCATGAGTAAGCCACACAGCAAATCAGGAGCAGACAATTTCAATTTCAATGCTCAAAACGCACAAACCGTGATCAAAAAGAAATACTGTCGTTTCAAAAAACACAACATTAAATATGTAGACTATAAAGATGCAAATTTCTTGTTGAAATTCATGAACGAACAAGGCAAAATTCTTCCTGGAAGAATCACTGGTACTTCAGATAAATATCAACGTAAAGTTGCAACTGCAGTAAAACGCGCCCGTTTCATGGCCATTTTACCATATGTTGCTGACGGTTTAAAATAATCATTAAAC
>JBEIKN010000269.1:0-2393 GCA_040379725.1 Flavobacteriales bacterium | reverse complement strand
TCTAGTGTTGCCTTCAGCAGTAGTATATGGATCGCCAGTTCCTGGCCAGCTCATTTGGTATTTAATGACCGCGTATTCATTGTCTTGGTATTTAGGGAAAATGTTGTTGTCGATGTTCACATTACCTGGATTACAAGGACCACAAGTTGATGAAGTAAATACCTCATGCAATGGTACACGTTGAACATAGTCTTCAAGTACAATAACACTTTTAGTTAATGTATCATTACTTGGTTGACCATCGTTGTTACCATTTAAATTACTCAACCAAACTTTAACAGAGTAAGTGCCAACTACACCAGGATTCCATGTAGATGTTGAAGTCACTGTAGCTGTAGCATTACTTGCTATTGAAACTGTTGCTGGGGCAGAAACAACTGCGCCATTGTTAATACTGTAATTGATGTTACAAGAAGTCAATGTTGAAGTACCAATGTTTTTAAACCCTCCACCAATGGCAAAAGGTGCTTTAGTTAAAGCCAAGTAATCAGGCACAGTGTTATTAAATGCTTCAGTATTATAGGCTGGTTGAGTCCCTTGAATGAATTTGTAATATGAATTATCAGAGATTGTAGCACCACTGCCTGCAGTTAAGTTCACATTTGGAGAACCGTTTGCATTGACTGCAGTAGTCGCATTAATTTGAACACCCATGGTTAATTTGGTTGCTGTAGTTGGGTATTTTCTTTGATCTACTAAGTAAATGGCATTGCTACCTTCTTCCAAAACAATAGACGTCCATAAATAGGCTGAAGAACCCAAAGATGCTTCATTGTAAGCACTGAAAGTGATCCAAAATTGACGAGCACCAGTAGCACCAAAGGTTTTAGTTACGATATTGGCATATGAGCTGTTGGCACCAGCGGTCAAAATACCTCTGATACAAACTGAATTATCAGGAACACTGGCGTCAGGTAGAATGGTATTGGCATAGGCTGGAGCTGTGCCAACTGAGCTAGAAAAAGTAAGCACACCAGAAGATGACACATAAAATTGCGTGTAATTGCTGCCATTAAAGTTAAATGTAAATGGCAAAGTGGCTTGATTTGACCAAGCAGCCGATGTCTGATTGCCCGCTAATAAAGTTGTCCAACCAGCAGAGATACCGCCACCAACAGGATATTCTGCATCATTGTTTAAACCGCCGGGGTTTTTCCCTGCATTAGCATATGGGATACAGTAGTACTGTGCTGACACAGAACTTAAACCCATCGCTGATAATAAAATGAGTAATAATTTTTTCATATTAAAATAATGTTATAATGCTCAAAAGTAATGTATATGGGCTTAATTATTAAAATCAGATCAGATTTTTTTCATTTGATTTTCCACAAGCCCTACAACTTCTTGAAAAACAGAGTTTTGCATACAGAACACCATGTCTTCTTCGTGAGATAAATGCGACAAGCGCTTGTAATGAGACGATTGTTTAAGAAAACCAACCAAATCTTTTTGAGCCGTTTGATACAGATACTCAGACATCAAACAAGCATCACAATCTATGCTTAATGTTGCAATTGAACGAAGTTCAGCCACCAATGCTCCAGCAAATAAAGTGTCTTCTAAATTGAATTTGTCTTTCCAACCGGCACAAAGTATTAAAACATCATTACTTTGTTGACTGATCCAACGCGCTGTAGCTTTTAGATTTAAAAAGCTACCTGCCAATACTTGACTGGCACCCGCTTCGACAGCCGCTTCAATACATTTGGTACCATTCGTGGTGGTTAACACAATGGTTTTACCATCCACTTTACCTTCTAAACATTCGTAAGGCGAATTCCCCATATCAAAACCATCTAGTTTATGGCCATTGCGTTCTGCCGCCAACAAATACCCTTTGTTTTGAAAAGCTAAAGCGGATTCAATGGCTTCAACGGCAATTACACCATTTGCGCCTTCATGTATGGCCGTACAAATGGTCGAAGTCGCTCTTAAGACATCCACAACCACCACTACCTTCCCTTTTACCTCATACAATGGCAACAAGGCGGGGCTTATAACGACTTCCATTTGAATCATTCCACAATAGTAGATATCTATTTTAACTTATTCAAGTGAATCCTTTTAATTTTGTTCATATGAAATTGCTCAAACACATGGCCTTGTTGCTAATTGTATTGCACTTTAATGCAGTGCAATTAATGGCTCAAACCTCTCCTTACTACCTTAAGGCGATGGAACTGATTCAAGACAAGGACTATGCCTCAGCCATTCTTCAACTAGACGCCTGTATTAGCAATGAACCCAATTTGGCTATGGCTTATTTCCAAAGGGGCACATGTCAACTACTCAATCAAAAATCCAATGTTGCTTTGGTGGATTTAAACCAAGCATTAAAATTAGATTCTAACATAACAGAGGCCTATTTAAATCGAGGTATCGCTCACCAT
>JBEIKN010000268.1:0-2399 GCA_040379725.1 Flavobacteriales bacterium | reverse complement strand
TGTTTTGTAAAGAGTCGGTTTTTAAGCATCTAAAACCAACTTGTAATAGGGGTTGCTCAAAAAAGAATTCTATATAGCCGCCCGCTTTATTGTCAATGATTTGTTTGGCAATGTAAGGTGAGTCTAAAGCAATTTCGAAACTGTTTGCATGGTGCTCGTAAAACACCTTGACACGATCGAATGCATATTCTGTTTTGTTGTTGTTCAACATGGTGACAACAAATTTGCTGTTGCTATCTGTCGTAGAAGTCTTGAGTGCATTCATGCCAATTGTGCCGCCACACGAACTGCCAACAGCTCTACAGCCATCCCATTTTCCGGTATAGGTAAATGTATAGTTAAAAGGGTTGTTGTTTTTTGAAAAGCCCATTTTGTATGGATACACCCATCCTCTAGCTGCTTGTTTTTGATTGATGAATTGGTTGAAGTTTTCGCGCATGCGACCAGACCAAATATCGGCTTGAATATGTGATCCTCCAAAATGAACAATGTTGATTTTGCCTTTACCCGTTGTGATAAGGGCATCGAGTTTTCTGTAGAATCCATAAAAGTCTATACTGTCTTTAAAAAACTCAACTTGGTTTAAACTGTAATTGACAAAGGGATAGTGTTTGATGTCCACAGCGCCTTCTTGAGCAAAAATAGCATTAGTCTTTATGAAAATAAAGCTTAGTAGAAATAGATATTTGAATGCTTTATTTAACAAGGATTATTGAATTTTTTTGCGCAATTGGTACATGTCTAATTCTTTCCTCAAAGACTGATAAAAAATTTGAGCGATTTTGTCGGCTCCTCTTTGGCTAAAGTGGATGTAATCAGGCGAGCCTAAAGCCGGCTTGTTGTTTACCCATTCTACCATGCTGCCATTGCCTCCCATGGCCTCGTACATGTCCCAGAAAACACCACCATTGTCAAGGGTCGCTTTGCGTAAAGCATTGCGTACATTTTCAAGTTGAGGATGGGTTACCCATTGGCCACCTTGTCTAATACTCATGTCGGCAGGGCCAATGACAAAAATGAATAGATTAGGATCAATGGATTTCAAATAGCGAATTTCGTCGAAGAATTTTTTGCCATAAGCTTCTGCACTGCTAGGTTTGGTCATACCAGGAAGTGCATTGCCGCCGAACTGTAAAATCAACGCCTTAACGCCTAATAAATTGTAACTGCGTTTTAACGTTTCTGCATTGATGCGTCTGAATATGGTGCCAGAGCAACCCCTCATAGGGATGTTGTCAACACTAACCCCTTGTTGACCATCTAATGCTATACCTAATACATCGGCATTCGCACCACTGAATTTCAATGTGATTTTGCCCTCTGCACTGTCGGTTTTGAATACCATTAATTGTTCAGAGCTTGAGGGGTTAAGCGTGTTGCTTAGGGTTTTGCCTGCGAATTCACATTGAATGGTTAAAGCCTGATCAATGGCGCCTATTAAAATGCGGCATTGGGTAAAATGACGGTTTTTAAATGACGTGTTGTCTCTTGCTGTTATAACGACTGTGGCATCAGAACTTTCTTTTTTGCAGAAATATGCCATAGGGCCATAGCGGTTATGTTTTGCACGATTTTCGCTGCCGCCAAAAGTTAATCGACGGTTCCAGCTGCCTTGTGATTGAACGGCCACTGTGTATTTAGGGGTTACTTCTAATGCAGGTAATAAGCCCATGCCACTCCCGCCATATTGTTTTTGAAGTTGTTCTCGAATAAAAGAACTGATGCGGTCCATTTCTATTTGAGAGTCGCCATAGTGAATGATTCTAAAACTGGTATTGTCTGTTTGTGTTTGCTCGAGTGCAGCAAAAAAATTATCCATAACCGCATGGTCGTCGTTGGCAAAATAGAATTTGGCTGGACTTTCCATGGCTTCTACTTGCATCAAGATCAAGGTGTCTTGGGTTGAGCGGTGAGGTTTCTTTAATATAGCTGCTTTTTTTTCTTGCAAGGTGAGTTTGGCTTCTTGGGCTTTAAGTTCAGCAAAGTAGGCGCTTGAATCAATTTTGGTCTCAAATTGTTTGGTAAAATCTGGTAACGCTTCAATGGTGGTATCGCCAATTTGAATGCGCAGCAAAGGCAATAGTTTTGAAGCAATGCCAAGGCTGCACAGTGTTATGAATAAAAACAGAAGGACCTTTTGTGGTTTCATTGCGGTTTTCCTATGTGTGCAAAAGTAACGAAAAATAAAAGTGGTTTATGATGGCATAAGAAAAATTAATTAACGCGTTTTCAAAGGTTTGTTTAAATTTGCTCAAGGTATGGAAGAGATTATCAACAAAGTCGATCAAAGTGGTTTGGTTCAAATAGATTTAGAACAGCTGTATGGTTCTGATAAGCGCTGTTTTATTGATATTAAAGACCAATTATACATGGGCTTGATGTTGAAAGAAAAAGAGTTT
>JBEIKN010000267.1:0-2411 GCA_040379725.1 Flavobacteriales bacterium | reverse complement strand
TTATCATCAACATCATTAGTCAGGCGCCAGTCCATTATGAAGCCATTAATATCATCAGCATCATTGACGACAATCCTATTGTGCATGCTCAACAACTTAAATTGTGGCAATGGATAGCTGACTATTACATGTGCAGCATGGGTGAGGTAATGTCTGCCGCATTGCCCTCAGGTCTTAAAATGGCCAGCGAGACTTTCATAGCGCTTGATGAATCGCAATCATACATAGAAGATGAATTGGATCCTAGAGAGCTACAAGTTTTAGAGGCGTTAAAAGGGAAAGAGAAAATGCGTATTTCGGATTTGGAAAAACTTCTGCATTCAAAAGCGTCATTGGTGAAGGTCGTTAAAAGTTTGTACGAACGGCAACTCATCATCATGTTTGAAGATGTGCCTGATGCATATAAACCCAAATTAGAAACCTTTCTGATATTGTCCGATGCCATTGACGAGTCATCGATGAGCGATTTGCTTAATCAGCTCGAAAAAAGGGCTAAAGCACAATTTCAAGTTTTGATGGTATTACTATCAGCCCCTCATCAATCGATTAAAAAAGCAGAGGCGATTAAACAATTTAATTTATCAGATGCCGCCATCAAAGCACTCACTGATAAGGGCATCATTACTCAAGTAAAAAAAACCGTTTCAAGACTTGAATCCTATGTATCAGATATCAGTCAGTTTTCGCTATCAACGAAACAAGCTGAAGCAGTCGATCAGATTCTAACTTATTTTAATCAGAATAAATCTGTTGTATTACATGGCGTGGCTGCATCTGGAAAAACGTTTGTTTACATTCAACTCATTCAGTCTGTTTTAAAACAAGGCAAAAGTGTTTTAATGCTGATTCCTGAAATTGCTTTAACCGAACAATTGATTCAACGCTTAGGGGTATACTTTGGAGAAGAGATGATGGTCTCTCATGCAAGATTCTCTAAACACGAAAAAGTTGAGATTTGGAATAAAGTTCAAAGTGGTCAGGTTAAATTGTTATTGGGGTCAAGATCTTCCTTGTTTATGCCCATGCAGAATTTAGGTTTGATCATTATTGATGAAGAGCATGAATCGGCCTATAAACAACATGAAAAAAACCCAAGATACCATGCAAGAGATGTTGCTCTGGTTTGGGCTAAAATGTTAAACATTCAGGTCTTAATGGGGTCCGCCACACCCTCAGTTGAAACCTTTTACAATGCCTTGACTGGTAAATTTGGATTGGTTCAACTCACAGAAAAATTCCACCAATCTGCACCAACTGAAATCGTCTTGATCGACATTCATAAGGACAGTCAAGTGCCCATGCAAGGGTTGTTTTCTGAACCTTTGATGCAGGCGATGCAAACCTGCATTGATCAAAAACAGCAAGTCATATTGTTTCAAAACCGCAAAGGTTATGTGCCAATGCTTGAATGCAATGTATGTGGTTGGGTCAGCAAATGTGTTAATTGTGATATAGCCCTAACATATTACAAGTATTCAAATAATTTAAGGTGTCATTATTGCGGACATCATCAGCCAAATATCAGTAAATGTTCAGCTTGTGGTAATCATAGTATGGAAATACAAGGATATGGTACCGAACGCATCACAGAAGAACTTCAATTGTTAAAACCAGAATGGCGCATTATGCGCTTTGATCAGGATAGTACACGAAAGAAAAATGCTTACCGACAATTGTTAAATGAATTTGAGTCTGGCGCCTACGACGTTATGGTGGGGACTCAGATGGCCATAAAAGGATTGGACTATGGTCAGGTTGGTTTAACGGCCGTGCTTAATGTTGATCATTTAATGAATATCCCAGATTATCGATCCAATGAACGTGTATATCAATTATTAAGTCAATTGGCGGGTAGGGCAGGTCGTAAGCTCGGGCATGGCCAATTATTGGTTCAAACTAAACAGATTCAACACCCATTGTTAAGCTATGTGACCAATGGGCAATACAAAGATTTTTATGAACAGCAAATTGTAGAAAGGGAACAGTTTCATTATGCCCCGTTTTCTAAAATGATCAAGCTGACCTTAAAACATGCTTCAGCTCAAGACATTCATCAGGCTGCGTCGAAGTTTGCATCGTTGCTAAAACAATCTCTAGGAGATAGGGTATTAGGCCCAGAAACCCCTCATGTTTCCAAACTACGCAATTTATACCTTAGACACATATTGGTTAAATACGATAGTAACCCTCAGTCAAAAGGGATTAAGCCTTTTATACTGCAATCATTTGATTATTTGGTTAAGCAATCCCAAATCAAGGGTTTGCATCTACAAATTGATGTGGATTGTTAATGCGAGGTGTATTGTCTTATTTTTTCTATGACCGTTTCCATATCATCAGGTAAGTTGCTGTCAAATGCAATAGGTTTGCGCGTTGATGGATGAATGAACCCAAGTGTTTTTGCATGTAAT
>JBEIKN010000266.1:0-2424 GCA_040379725.1 Flavobacteriales bacterium | reverse complement strand
TTGGTGGACAATTGCGATAATATTTATTTTTCAGGCTGGGGCAGCCCAATCAATAATAATGGCTTACACAGTTTAACAACGGCTAATTTACAAGTCAGTAGCAATGCCATACAAAGCACCACTGATAATCAAGATTTTTACCTTTTGGTATTAAACAAGAATGCCAACCAACTGCTATACGCTACCTATTTTGGGGGCAATCAAACTGAAGACCATGTTGATGGGGGTACTTCAAGGTTTGATAAACGCGGCGTAGTGTATCAGTCTGTATGTTCAAGCTGTCCTGAACCAAACAACCATTACAATGATTTTCCTGTCAGCAGCAATGCGCCTTTTAAGACCAATTTAAGCCCTCGATGCAGCAATGCCTCATTTAAAATTGACTTTCAGATTACTTTTGAAGTTGATGCCATTTTTACCGCAACACCTAATAACGGCTGCGAAGATTTAGACGTACAATTCAACAATAAAAGCTTAAAAGCCCGAAACTATTATTGGGACTTTGGCGATGGCTCTAAAATTGATACCACCAGAAGCCCTAAACATCTTTACACGCAACCTGGCACATATAAGGTTAAGTTGATTTGTATTGATTCCTTCTCGTGCAATATTATGGCTGCTGATTCAACCTTGATTACAGTCAAAGCCATGCCGAAAGCAGATTTTGAACTCAGCACCAAAGAATGCAGCAACGAATACAGTTTTACAAACAAATCTAGTGACTACATCAAACCTGTTTGGGATTTTGGTGATAGCAGCAAACTCGACAGCGCGATCAATCCAAAACATAGTTATAAAAAAGATGGACAGTTTAGAGTGTTGTTGAGTGTTGAACACCCAAGCAGTGGTTGTATTGACACACAAACCATGTCATTGCCTGTGTTTTTGAACCCCGTTAGCACCATTAAGATTCCTAACGTATTTACGCCCAATACCGATCAAATCAATGACTGCTATACCATTGGAGGCATTAATCCGAATTGTGACGAAGCAGAAATATGGATTTACGATCGATGGGGTATTTTAGTTTTTAACGGCTACTTGCCACTTAACTGTTGGAATGGTGGTTATAACAATGAAAACAAGCCTTTGGCAGATGGCACTTACTATTACATCCTTACTTTAAAAAGTAAAAATCCACAAATACATTACGATACAAAATACGAGGGCGTTATTAGAGTAATCCGATGATGTTATTGGTCAAACCAATTGCGTTTTTTATCTACTTTTAAGCTTTGTAACATACTGCTATTAACCTTCAAAGAAAAGGTAAAGCTTTTTCTGATACCGTCCGGAATCCATGAGAAATTCAAAGCCCAACAGTGTAACAAACGACTGATATCAAACTGTGTGTAAGCAATTTTCTTTTGATAAAAATCATAACCTGAACTGCAGCCTATTTTCCATTTTGGCGTTAGATTAAAGTCGCCGCTTAAAGTAAATGTTTGGGCATAGGCCGTTTTATAATTTGCTCTCGTGTATTGTAAAGAATAGTTCACATTAACACTCCAAGGCGAGTTAAAGTCTACATAAGCAAATGGATTAGAAACCATTTGTAAAAACTCACGTTTATCGCGGTCATTTTTAATTTTGCCTGCAGTATCCAGCGATTGTTTCTTCTTGAACATATCTGCTCTTAAACCAGTATTCATCTGAATGCCGGCATTGGTCCAAGTGCCTATACGTTTGCTG
Organism: Flavobacteriales bacterium; assembly: GCA_040379725.1. GTDB lineage: Bacteria > Bacteroidota > Bacteroidia > NS11-12g > UBA955 > JABMMZ01. The sequence continues at coordinate 732 of JBEIKN010000266.1, read as the reverse complement.
TTGTTCCAAAGCAATTCGTTGTAGTAAACTTCTTTGCCATTAATCATACGTTTGTCGTATGGGTTCAATGTAGCATTGGCGTTGATATTGATCTGATTGAATAATTTGGTAAATGCCGCCACAGAGACTCTTGATAATTTTTGCGTGTCTGCTAAAAAGTTATAACTACCATTGATGGCAAAATTCTCAATCCATGTCACATTCTGATACTTGCGCGCAGTGTCTTTGCCTTTTAAGACTTTGGCTTGTAGCTTATTGATGATTGAAAAATTCATACGCCCCTCTGCGCCAGACATTGGGCTTCCCTTGATGGCTTGTTCGTAAATATTGTATTTAGCCATCGTGCCAAATGAATCTTTCTGATAGGACTTGTAATAGCCAAATTTATCTGAAGAATAGTCGGGTCGGTAACCAAAACTCAATTGAGGCGTTATATTGTGTCTAATCGCTTTAACTTTACCACCGTTGAACAAGAAGGTTCCAAACACTTGCGTGGCAACTGTAACTGATGCACTGTAATCAGATGCTCTACTGAACTGATTGTGGTATATGGTATCAACTTTTTTGAGTTGTTGATTCCATTGTTTATCGATGGAATTAAAGTACCAATATTCCTTATAGGCTACTGTTGGAGTTAGCGAAAAATGCTGTTTTAAAAACTTATAAGAACCTAGAGTAATCGGCAATGAATGGACAATGCCTTGTTTAAAACCCTCGTTTGGCTTGAGGGCA
>JBEIKN010000265.1:0-2433 GCA_040379725.1 Flavobacteriales bacterium | reverse complement strand
CCTACTTTGTATGGAACGCCATTGTAGGTGTACTCGAATGCAACAGCCAATACTTCGTCGTTGTTAAGCGAAGTGTTTAGTGAGATATACCCCAAACGTTGGTTCACCGTGAAGTCTGTTTCTGCCAATTGTCTAGCGTAGGTCAATAATTCATAATCAAGGCCTTGCTTTAAATTAGAATGACCGAGGTTCAATTGATCAATAGAAGTTTTTGACTGCCTGATCAAATCTTTATCTGGACCCGTGGTTAAGTCTGCATATAAGGTATTGGCAGCATTATCAGAGACGCTTTGATTACCCCCAGTATTTAATGATTGATTGTAGGCTTTTGCTTCACCTAAATCCATCATGGTCAACAAGTCTCTGGTGTTTTCAAAATTACCTGAGCGGTTGGTCACCCATACCTCAACACGGTTGATCACAACGCCTGAAGTCACTAAAGGCAGGGTTGACATCGCCTCATCATAACGTTCTTTAAAAAAGCTGGATAAAAAATAGTGACGGTTTTGATCGTAGTTATGAGCTTGTATATTAAAATTGGTGATTTGAGCACCTCCATTAACAGTGGTTTCAGTTCTTTGCCCCTTGTTCTGAGTGGCAATCATGGTCATCTTCAAACGACCAAACTGCCAAGCTGTTTTAATTCCAAATAAGGATTGACCTGCTTGAATTAAACTACCATTCAAAGGTAAACTCACATTACCCAATTCAACTGACTTGAGCATTTGATCTTCTTTACCAGCCCAACTCAATTTGGTTTGATTGTCAAAATCAAAGGTCGCATCTGTATCGTATTTGATGCCAATGTTCAGGGCATTGCCAATTTTCCCGGTAACGTTTAACTGAATTTTTTGGTCAAAATCAAACTGACCCGTCTTTTGCATACGCGCACTGAACATAGGGTTACGCACAGTGTTAAATATGCCACCAAAAGTCAATTCTGCAGAACCACTCGGGCGAATGTCTACCAATCCACCTCTAAACAATTTGTCTAATACCTCTGGGGTCTTTACCAAACTTGGCGACTTATTGTTGTTAAACCCGGCCTCCCCAGCATTGCTTTTTGCCCTTTGGTCAAAATAGCGTTTTTGCTCTTGTTTGGCTGTTTCAGCTAAATACTCATCGCGCGACAAGCGGCGTTGAATGGTCTTTTTGCCAGCCACTTCTTTGTACTCGTCGTATGTTTGGGTATTGGGATTGTATTCAAAATAGATTTTAACACTCGGATCATTCAAATCTACATTGTTTTTAAACTGATTATTGCTGCTGCGTTTTGCCTGATCCTTGATTGGATAAACCAATGCTTTAGATGAATCTGTTGAAGGGCCAAATTCCTGAATGAGTTCAGAAAGACTTAATGCACTGCTCTGATTGACCCAATGCACAAAAGGTCTGGACATTGACAATAATGGAATGCCTACTACTGCCAAAAACAGCCAGTAAAAACGGTGGTGGGAATGCCCTTTATTCGAACGTGTCAATTTCACGAAACCAAGTGACTAATAACAAAAAAATACTTTTAGTAGGGCTAATTCTATAGGCGTATTAAAAATGGTTAGAATGCGAATATAACGAAGTTCTTCTATAAAAATTATACTTTAAAAAAATTTTATAGCTATTTAAAGTGGCATGGGCTGTTATATCCATTATTTTTGCACTATGAATTTGCGCCATTTACTATGCTTGCTTTTATTATGCAATGCCATAGCCTACGCTAGAATCATTACGCTTCCATCCTTTCCTTTGCCCCCAAAAATGGCCTTTAAAGGATGGCAATTCAACACCCTACCAGGCTTTTTAATTGCTCACAGAGAATACATGGCCAATATGGAAGCCCACACCCTAGGCTTTGAATTGATGTATAGCAGCAGCCACACTGGTTGGAAATCTGCTGACCAAGCATACAAACATTTACAATGGGGCACAGGTCTTAGTTATTTCTATATGGGCAACCCGACTTTGAATGGTTCGGCTTTGGCCTGGCACATTCATATTGAGGCCAATTTGAAACAGCGCCCTCACTTTCATTCAGCGATGCGCATTGGATCAGGTATTGGCTACTTGAGTAAACCTTATGATTTAAACACCAATAAAATGAACAAAGCCATAGGCTCACATTTTAATGGCAATATCCAACTCATGTACAAAGCCTATTTTGACCTTACACCCAAAAGTGCAATGGTATTAGGGCTTGGTGTGACCCATTACAGCAATGGCAATTTTAGACGGCCAAATCTTGGGGTGAATATGGCGCATTTGTCTTTAGGCTATTTGCAAAAAGTGAAAATATCGGATCAATTCAAATCGCGCAGCTTACCTGACTTATTTCCAAAGCCAGGGTTTGAATGGTTGATTGGATATGCCCGCAAACAATATGCAGTGGCAGACACCAGATTTTTTAATATTCTATCCAGCAGTCTTTTATACTATCAT
>JBEIKN010000264.1:0-2452 GCA_040379725.1 Flavobacteriales bacterium | reverse complement strand
CCAGAAACATCCAGGTATAAAAAGTCCTTATACCCAATGGTTGATTTTACATAAGCAGACTGTTGCCTTGATCTTGTTAAAGATTCTGATGCAGTAGGTACAGAATTAGCGTTACCAATACTTGGCATATTATGAACCAGCAGGGCACTAATTGATGCTGACCTGGCCAATACATTTATATCGTTTACACTAAATCCTGCTAAAGCATCCAAACTAAAATCATCGCCCAACCTTTTTGTATACATCGCCAATGATTCATAAAACATGTTGTTTTGTCGGGACAATAAATTAGAATAGCTGCCCAATGGAACCAGTCTTCCTCCAAGCTCTTTATGTACATAGTTGTCCACCGTGGACATGTCGGCTACGATCTGGTTCCTCAGTTTTAAACCTGTTGCAATATTTACAGTGGCAACAACTGCTCCATTGATTGCACTGCGGGTATCTTCATTCGAATTGGCATAAATAGACCAATATGGATTTTCAGTATTGTTCACTTGATTGGTAACAGGAGAATTGCCAAATTCGTCTCTATATGGCAGAAAAGCATCTAACCTTGTGCTTCTCCCCATATATACATAGGTGGCTAAGGGGTTTCCTGGATCCAAATTTTTAACCATTCGGTTTTTTGTATTCCAATGGGTATAATTAACCCTTGATTCAACCTTCAAAATTTTACCTACATTTCTGGTAGCAGCAATAGAAAGGTTATGTTTCTTTACAAGGTTTACGTTGGGGACAACATCATTTCCATTTGTAAACCCATACGATAACCTAAATGCGGAATTGGCATCAGACTTGCTTATGGATAAATTCGATGAAGATGTATAACCTGTTTGATAAAGATCACTCACATTGGCAGATTGGGGAACATATCCTTCAGGTATGGGTACTCCACTGAAAGAATTATAGGGCTGCCCCAACATGGGTGCACCCCAGCTTTGGTTGAAACTACCCATGTTAACAGCCCCGTTGTTCTTATTGATTGTATTGCCATTGTTCTGGGCCAATCGCATACCAGTTCCTTCTCCATACACATTTTGGTAATCTGGAAAAGCAGTTACCTTATACCCTTGTACGCTTTGATTAAAATCAATACCCAGGGTTCCGTCTCCACCAGGTTTCCCTTTCTTCAACGTTATCAAAATAGCTCCATTTGCTGCTTTGGCACCATACAATGCAGCACCATTGGGACCCTTCAACACTGTGATGGATTCTATATCGTCTGGATTGATATTGGAAATGGGGTTACCATAGTCAAGATTACCAGCTGTTCCAATCGGGTTCTCAACAGGTACACCATCAATTACCATTAACGGCTGATTATTGCCAGAAAATGAATTATCCCCTCGCAAAGTGAGCCTTACGCTGGAACCAGGCTGTCCAGTGCCTGTTACCTGCAATCCAGCTACTTTACCGGTTAATCCGTTTAAAAAATTCAAGTCCCTTGCTTCTGTAAGCGTCGTTGGATCTACAGTTTGAGAAGCATAAGTTACAGCCCTTTGTTTCTGGGTAACACCTAAGGCGGCAACAACGACCACATCAGCCAATTTTTCTTGACTGGGGATTAGTTTTACGTTTATTTCTGAGCGCTTGGCTATTAAGATTTCCTGTGTTGTAAATCCTACAAAAGAAAAAACAAGGACTCCCTTTTCAACATCCAATACGTTAATCTGATATAGGCCGTTTGCTTTTGATAAAACCTTGTTGCTGGGATTAGCCTTTACAGATATTACTGCCCCAACCAATGGCACTCCTTCGGCATCAACTATTGTTCCTTTTACCTGTTTCGTCTGGGCATAGATCTGAGCAGATGTACATAACATCAGTACCAACATCATTAATTTACTCATACAGCTAGCAATTTGGTTATTAATACTACAATTTAATGTTTACGACATTAATAAAAGAGTTAACAAATCAACTAATAGGTAAATTAATTAAACATTCTACTGAAATATGCATGATAATGTCATAAGTATCAGCTTCTTTTATTATTGTCCTATAATTTCTGCGTAAGTCTTTTCAAAATCCTCTCCGTAATTTTTTGTGTATTCTTTCATGTAATTTAAATAGGTCTCTTTTGATAGCCCATGCCTGCCTAGAATGATCAAGGAGCGGCATTTTAGTTCAAGCGCCTCCTCGTTCATTTGATCAAATTGAAAAATACAATTGGCCAACTTTAAAATAAAATCAGGCTCAGACTGCAATCTGGCTGTTGAAGTATAGGAAAGGATGGTGCCAATTACAAAATCACTCACATTGGCCTTGGTATCATCCAACCAGGAATATTGAACCTCTCTTAAAAAAGCACCCCTGTTTAAGAGATTCAACAATTCATTTATATAACTTTTATCTACAGAAGCTGGTTTCGTATCTGCCAGCTTTAAAAATTGCTGATAGTCCACTGTAATAGAATTATTTAAAATTTCAAATCTCCATTTCCCCGTTT
>JBEIKN010000263.1:0-2457 GCA_040379725.1 Flavobacteriales bacterium | reverse complement strand
ATTCCATCAGCAATAAATTCGACTGGTCTTTGAGGGAATAAAAAAAGAAGTATATTGCAAATCAAATGCAAAACAGACGTTACATCATTAGCGGCGCCGGAAGCGGCATTGGAAGAGCCATAGCCATTAAATTGGCTCAAGCTGGCGCAGGCATCATACTGATAGGCAGAAACCAAGATAAACTCGAACAAACCCACAGCATGTTGGCGAAGGGCAATCATTTAGTCATTAGTACAGACATTCGTTTAAAAAAGAATTGCCTTGAGGTTTCAGAAATATTGAATGGCACCCACATAGATGGCATTATTGCAAATGCAGGCATTGGCGGTGAAAATTATTTTGGAGAGGACGACAGATGGGCAGAAATCATTGATACCAATTTATCAGGCACCTATTATTTTGTGAACGCCTTTTTACCTCAGCTTAAAAACAGCAATGGCTCATGCAAACAGGTATTAATAACGTCAAGCGTATTAGCCAAATTAGGGGTTAAGCATTATACTGCTTATTGTGCCTCAAAAGCTGGATTACTAGGCCTTACAAGAAGTTGGGCAATGGAATTGGCTGAAGACCAAATAATGGTCAATGCGATTTGTCCGGGTTGGGTGAATACCAATATGGCCAAAGAAGGCATGGAAGGCATCGCTAAAAGTATGGGCATCAGTATAGAATCTTTTCATCAACTTGCTATGCAAAGTGTGCCTCTGGGGCGCATGGCCGAGCCTGAAGAAATAGCTGATTTGGTATATTATTTGCTTGGGCAAAATGCCATTACTGGTCAAGTGATTGACATTAACGGTGGCAGTGTAATGAGCAGTTAATAAATCATTGTATTTTCTTATTTTTGCCAACCCAAATGAAACAAATCGTTAAAACCATTCAAGTAACCATCAAAGGGATTTTATATTGGCTTAGACCACACCTGTATTTATCGTTTTTAAGCAAACCAGCATTGATGTTTCACAATGTGATACAAATGTCTAAGTGGATTCAAAAACACAAACAAGCCGAGATTCTTGACGATTTTTTCACTTTTAAAAGAGACCATCAAAAACGCTACGAATTGTATGCGTATATTCTCAAAGAGAAGGGCTTGGATACTGTGGATTGTGACTATATCGAATTGGGCGTTTATCAAGGCCAATCGTTTAAATGGTGGGTGGAACACAACCAAAACCCCAACAGCCGTTTCTATGGATTTGATACCTTTGAAGGCTTACCTGAGGATTGGGGCTTACACTTTAAAAAAGGCAGCATGAATGCCATTTCTATTCCAAGTATTCAAGATAATAGAGCACAATTCATCAAAGGATTGTTTCAAGATACCGTGCCGGGTTTTTTGCAAGAAACACCCTTAAACAATGGCAAACGCAAAATCATTCATTTTGATGCTGATTTGTTTTCTTCAACACTCTATGGCTTGGGCATGTTCACTGCCTATTTAAAACCTGGCGACATTGTATTGTTTGATGAATTCAATGTCCCTAACAGTGAATTTTATGCTTTAAAAATGTTCGAGGACAGCTATTACCGTGAATTCAAATTAATTGCTGCCGTCAACAACTATTATCAAATCGCTTTAGAAGTGGTTAAGTAATGTATTTAAAGGATTAAAACCTATTTTTGCAGGCCATTTAACAACCAAGACAATTATGAATAAAGGACCTATATCTCAATTTATTGAGCACCATTACAGACATTTTAACGCTGCTGCTTTGATGGATGCCGCCAAAGGTTATGAAACCCATTTGAACGAAGGTGGTAAAATGATGATTACCCTCGCTGGTGCCATGAGTACTGCTGAGTTAGGAATTTCACTTGCAGAAATGATCCGCCAAGACAAGGTGGCCATTATCAGTTGCACTGGTGCTAATTTAGAAGAAGACATCATGAACTTAGTGGCACATAGCCATTACAAAAGAGTGCCAAATTACAGAGACCTTAGCCCGCAAGACGAATGGGATTTGTTGGAAAATCATTACAACCGTGTCACCGACACTTGTATCCCCGAAGAAGAAGCCTTTAGAAGATTACAACAGCACATTCACAAACTATGGAAAGATGCTGACGATAAAGGTGAACGTTACTTCCCGCATGAATACATGTTTCAAATGTTATTGAGCGGAGTATTGGAACAATATTATGAAATCGACCCAAAAAACAGCTGGATGTTAGCAGCCGCACAAAAGAATATTCCGATTGTGGTTCCAGGTTGGGAAGACTCTACCATGGGCAATATCTTTGCCAGTTACGTAATCAAAAACGAGTTAAAAGCCAGCACCATGAAAAGTGGTATTGATTACATGGTATGGTTAGCTGATTGGTATAGAAACAACAGCAGTGGCAAAGGTGTAGGATTCTTTCAAATTGGCGGAGGTATTGCAGGTGATTTCCCGATTTGTGTTGTACCAATGATGTACCAAGATTTAGAATGGCACGATGTACCTTTCTGGAGTT
>JBEIKN010000262.1:0-2469 GCA_040379725.1 Flavobacteriales bacterium | reverse complement strand
GCTAATATGTATTTTTGACTTTCAGTAAAGGTATATTGCCAACTATTATAGGTTGAACTTGCATCCCTTAAGACAATGCCAAAATCCCAATGTTTCTTTTTGTTGTGAACGTGATACGCTAAGTCTATGCCAAATCCATTGCCCTTGGCAAAGGGACCAATACTGCGTTTGATGAATTTAACATTACCTCCAAGGCTCGCTTCTAGTGCCCTTTTGCCTTTGATGACAATTGGTTTAGCATAACTTACCAAAGCTGCAAAATCAGTAGTATTAAAAGAACTCACCCTTGAGTAATCGATCTCACCATTTTTAATCAAATCATAGGTATTAGCAATACCATCTATCCCAAATCGAATGAATTGAATCCCAATGCTCGATGATTTTCCACTAGGACTGACCCATGCGCCATAGTCATAGTTGGCTATGCCTGCAAAATAGGCTGCATGCATCAATGCAATGGATTTGCTTTTGCAATGGGTAATTGCTGCTGGATTCCAATAACCTGCATAAATGTTTTTTGTGGATGCAATAGCAGCTCCACCCATGGCCATAGCTCTTGCGCCAACGCCAATTTGTAAAAACTCGTTGCTGTATTTGCTTTGAGCATGCGTATTCAATATACTCATGCAGATAAGTCCAAAAAGCCCCAATGGTTTCAACATTTACACGCAAATATCGTTGATTTGTGACAGCTCATTGACTATGGCAGGTAATTTTTCTTCCACAATGCTTTGCAAAGTGACTAAAGATGACTGAATATACAATTGATCCGTAGGCGTAAATGTGTAGTTGATGCCAACTCTTCGATAAAGGTTTTGTATGCTAGTGATTAAAGCCAAATCCTGATCATAATGCTTAACAAATTCTGCCGCTATAAAGCGTTTGAACCCATGCATAAATTGATCCACATCGACCGATAAAAAAGTTAAAAAGGCATTCAGATGATCTGCTTCAATTTGTCTTAAAGATGCGTAAAATTCATCCGCGCTTTGAGGATGTTTTATGAGCAGAATTCTATCAATCATGATTTCGGCTAAAACATGGTTGAAAAACCATTTTCTGGGCCATTGAGCTTGAGGATTTAATGTTGCAGAAAAGCTTTCTAAAAGGTGTTTAAAGTGTTTGGATTGATGGAATATTTTGTCGGCATTAAGGTGGGTTAAGCAACCTTTGTGAATAGCTTCAAATGCCAGGTCGTTTATCTTGATGTGTCTAGGGTAATGGTGTTTGCAAAAATGGTTCAACAAATCAGGAAAAATTAAGCCCAAATGATAGTGGTCATCATGGTGTCTAAAAAAATGAAAGTGCGCTAAAAAATTCATCCAATAAACAAACATAAGGAAATCTTCAGGAATGTAAATAAATCGATATGTCATAAGCGGTTTTTGGATTATCTTTGCCCAACTCAAGATTCTAGCATGTTGCCTAATTATAATTTTGTTGAAGAACTCCGTTGGAGAAATATGATCCAAGACATTACCCCTGGAACCGAAGCCATTTTAAACAATCAAATGGTGAAGGGTTATATTGGATTTGATCCTACAGCTGATTCACTTGGCGTTGGAAATATGGTTCAGATTATGACCTTGTTGCATTTTCAAAAAGCAGGTCATAAACCCATTGCATTGGTAGGTGGCGCAACAGGTATGGTAGGAGACCCAAGTGGCAAAAGCGCAGAACGCAATTTGTTGAGTGAAGATATTTTAATGCATAATTTGGCTTGCCAAAAAGCGCAACTTGAAAAGTTTTTGGATTTTAACTGTGGCGAAAACAGCGCAGAAATCGTTAATAATTACGATTGGTTTAAAGGGTTTTCTTTTCTGGATTTTATTAGAGATGTCGGAAAGCATATAACCGTTAACTACATGATGTCTAAAGACAGTGTTAAAATGCGTCTTGCTAATGGCATGTCTTTTACAGAGTTTAGTTACCAATTGGTTCAAGGTTACGATTTTTATTATTTGAATAAACACCAAGGGGTTCAATTGCAAATGGGTGGAAGTGATCAGTGGGGAAACATTGTTACCGGAACTGAATTGATACGTAAAATAGGCGATGGTGAAGCCTTTGCGCTTACAACACCACTGATTAAAAAAGCAGATGGTACAAAATTTGGTAAAACAGAAGGCGGTAATATATGGCTTGATCCAAAGCGTACTTCACCCTATGCATTTTATCAGTTTTGGTTGAGGGCAACCGATGAAGATGTGCAACAATTTATTCGCATTTTTAGTTTGAAATCCAAAGCAGAAATTGAGGCCATTGAAACCCGCTTGTTGCAAAAGGAATTGGCAAAAGAAGTCACCATTCGTGTACATGGTGAAACGGCATACAACAATGCAGTGAGAGCCAGTGAGATCTTGTTTGGAAAAGGTACTAAGGAAGAACTTCAAACACTTGACGAAGCCACGCTTTTGGAAGCAATGGAAGGCGTGCCTCAGGCTACTATAGCGAAATCAGAACTCATAT
>JBEIKN010000261.1:0-2471 GCA_040379725.1 Flavobacteriales bacterium | reverse complement strand
CACACGACCTGTTTGCTCATCCACAATTTTTACTTTCCCGTCAGCAATAATGTACTCAATATCTTTTTCAAATAACGTATAGGCTTTAAGCAATTGATTGATAGAGTGTATGCGCTCAGACTTAATCGAGAAATTACGCATCAATTCTTCTTTCTGTTTGTGCTTTTCTTCTGCACTTAAATTCGATTTTTCAATCTCAGCGATTTCAGTGCCAACATCAGGAATAATAAAGAAATCCTTTTCCTCACTTTGTTGTGTGATGGTCTCGATGCCCTTGTCCGTTAACTCAACTTGGTTGTTTTTTTCATCAATCACAAAGTACAATTCAGCATCAACTTTGTGCATTTCCTTTTGTTGATCTTGTAGGTATACATTTTCAACTTTGGTCAATAAGGCCTTCATACCTTGTTCACCTAAGAATTTTATTAAAGCTTTGTTTTTAGGCAAACCTCTGTAGGCTCTCAATAATGCCAATCCGCCTTGGCCTTCTTTTTCGCCGGCATTGCCTGCTTCAATTTGTTTTTTGGCTTCATTTAAGAAACCATTGATGGCTTTCTTTTGCGCTTCAACCAATTTTTCAATTCTTGGTTTCAAGGCTGAGAATTCTTGAACATCACCTTTCGGAACGGGTCCTGATATGATCAATGGTGTACGCGCATCGTCAATCAACACAGAATCGACCTCATCGACCATGGCAAAATGGTGTTTGCGCTGAACCAATTCGTCAGGACTGTGGGTCATGTTATCACGTAAGTAATCAAAGCCAAATTCATTGTTTGTACCATAGGTGATATCAGCCAAATAGGCTTTTCTTCGCTCATCGCTATTTGGTCTGTGGTAGTCAATGCAATCAACGGTTAAGCCATGAAATTCAAATATAGGTCCGTTCCATTCGCAGTCTCTTCGAGCCAAATAATCGTTAACGGTTACAACATGTACACCTTGTCCTGCCAAGGCATTTAAATAGGCAGGTAAAGTTGACACCAAGGTTTTACCTTCACCAGTTGCCATTTCGGAAATTTTACCTTGGTGAAGCACAATACCTCCAATTAATTGTACATCGTAGTGCACCATGTTCCATTTGACTTTGCCGCCTGCTGCAGTCCATTCATTCGCATAAATCGCTTGGCCGCCTTCAATGCGCACATTGTCTTTGGTTTTGGCCAATTGAATATCTTGTTCAGAAGCACTGACACTAATCGATGCATTGTCTGAAAACAATTTAGCAGTTGCTTTTACAACAGCAAAGGCTTCTGGTAAAATTTGCATGAGCAAGAGTTCTAGCGCAACATTTTTTTCTTTTTCAATGTCTTCAATTTCTGAATACATTTCGTCTTTTCGCAAGACCTCATCAATAGACAGCTCATTGATTTCTGCCTTAATGGCATTTATTTTTTCGTCAAAAGCTGACAGGCCGTCTTTGAGGCGTCCTTTCAATTCTTGGGTTTTAGCTCTGAGTGCATCAGGGCTAAGGTTTAAATATTCCGCATAATGCGCGTTGATCTCTTCAACTATTGGCATGAGTTGTTTAACATCTCGCTCGCTTTTACTACCACCGAAGAGTTTTGAAATCTGTTTAACTAGGGCATTCAACATATGTGCAAATATATTAATTTAAAGGCTTATAATGAAGGGGATTTTCCAATAATGATACCAAAGCTTTTTAAGCCAAGTTTGTGACGAATTGTCTTGAGTTATAGCGCTTAAATCTGAACAGACTTTAGTGGGATTGGCAACAAGCAGCGCTCATTAATACACTTATGCAGCATTGCTTCGGCTTGTATAGGTTTGTTTTTTAACAGCGGAATTTGGGTATTGGTGTGGGACCATGCGAGTATTTGATTGGGCGATAAGCTAAAAAGCTTAGAAGGTTTTTCATGACTAACCATGATCCATTGTTCTAAGCCATGTTCATAGATATAGGCCAGCTTTGCCCAGTTAGCAAACCATGGGCTTGATTGCAGCAAGAGTTGTGTCATGTTTTGCAACATGCTTTTAGCCATATCTTGCCAGTCTCTTTGTTCAAATAACCATGACAATGTATTTAAATTATGAGCCATTACACTGTTGCCGCAACTCATGATGTCATCAGTCGTAGGGTATACCGGCGATAAGCTGTCTTGTTGGTTGTAAAAAAAGCCTGTTTGTGAATTGTAGTGATGTTCAATGCAAAATTCTAATAAGGTTTTGGCTTTTATCAATAGGGTTTCGTCAAATAATATCTGATATAATTGTATGTAAGCGTCAATTAAATTGGCTAAGTCTTCAAAGTAAGCTTCAATAGATGCCTCTCCATGGCTGTGAATTCTAAACCATTGCCCTTCGCTATGAAAATGTTGTTCTATGGCCGCGATCAATTCTGTGGCAGATTTTATATGTGATTGATCCTTAAATACCCTTGCCAAATGACAGTGCGTCGAGAGCATTAAAGTATTCCAATGCAAAATTGATTTTGTGTCAATTTGAGGTCT
>JBEIKN010000260.1:0-2494 GCA_040379725.1 Flavobacteriales bacterium | reverse complement strand
TCTATAGATTTGCAAACCAATACGTATTCTAATTTTTCGACTACATCGTTGAGTCTTCTGTATTCGCCTTCAACTTGATAACGATGTACCAGAGGGCTTTGTTCAAAAAAAGCGTCTAAAAACGCTACCAATCCTTGCAATTTAGCCCAATGGAATTTGCCTTCATTGTTGAATTTAAATTCAATGTTGCTTTGAATTTGTGCCTGGGTCTTGTAGCCAAATCCTTTGATTTCAACCAAGCGGTTTTCTCTGCAGGCATCAAGCAAATCAGCTATACTGCTGATGTTGTATGTACGCCATAACGTCTCGACTTTTTTCGGGCCAAGCCCTTTGATGCTAAGGATATCTCTTACACCCTTAGGCGTTTGCTCAATCAATTCATCCAGTTCTTCGAGATGCCCTTTATGAATCAGCTCGTAAATTTTAGGCCCCATAGATTTGCCTATCTGTGGGTGTTTGCATAAGTCTTCGAGGCTTAAAGTATTTAAGGGCTCGTGGATCTTTTTAATATTGAAAGCGGCGGAAGCTATTGATTTGACTTTAAAAGGATTGCCATTGTGTAATTCGTACAGCTGGCTGAATTCGTTTAAAATATTGGCAATATCTCTGTTGTCAAGTGCTGGCATTAAATCAATTCTAAAGTCAATTTGGCCATAATGTTTTTGGCATTACCTTTTTCGTATATGATGTGATAAACAGCGTTCAATATTGGCGTATTGGCTTGTGTTTTCTCGTTGATTTCTTTCATGGTTTTAGTGGCGTAGTAACCTTCGGCGATCATGTTCATTTCCATTTGAGCGCTTTTAACGGTGTAGCCTTTTCCTAACATGTTGCCAAACGTTCTGTTGCGGCTAAATTGTGAGTAGGCTGTTACAAGCAGATCGCCTAAGTAAGCATTCTCTTTTACGTCTCTGTGGATTTCATGACTGGCGTCAATAAAGCGTTCTGTTTCTCTGGATGCAGCAGAAACCAGTACCGATTGAAAATTGTCGCCATAGCCAAGTCCATGACATATGCCACAGGCGATTGCATAGACATTTTTCAAAACAGCGGCATACTCAATGCCGTAGATATCATTGGTTGTTTTGGTCAGAATGTAGTGGCAGTTAAAACAATCTGCTATGGTTTGGGCCGTTGTTTGATCGGTTGAGGCGATGGTTAAATAACTGAGTTTTTCCATGGCGACTTCCTCGGCATGGCAAGGTCCACTGATGGCTGCAATTTGAGCGGCCTCCATTTGCCATTCTGTTTCAAAGTAATGGCTCATGATTTGGTGTGTTTCTGGGATAACTCCTTTTACAGCAGAAATAAGGACTTTGTTTTTAAAACTATCCTTAGGCAATTGTGCAAGGGTTTCATGAACAAAAGCTGATGGCACTGCTAATAAAATGATGTCATTTTGGGCTATGCAAGCATTTAAATCTGTGCTCAGCTTTACGGTAGTAAGGTCAATCATGACATCACTCAGATACCTTGGGTTGTGCCCGTATTGTTTTATGAATTCAACATCTGCAGCAGATCGCATGCACCAAGTGATGGATTTGCTTTGCTGATTGTTGCATAGAATTTTGATCAAAGCGGTTGCCCAACTCCCATTCCCGATAATGCCTATCTTGTTCATGCTTACATGCGAAAATACACATTTTTTAACAAATGCTTTTTAAGCGGCTTTCCTGCCTTGATTTCGGTTATATTTGTAAGCCCATGTATAGCTTTGGTCCCATGCAGTCGAAGGTTTTGAAAGGTCAATTAAACTTGCCTATATCAAAAAGTATGGCCAATCGAATGCTCATTTTGAGTGCACTCAATCATCAAACACTACCGGCCTATGATGCTTCGTGGAGTAATGATGTCAAATGCTTGCATGATCATTTGAGCCATCCATCAGAGGTTTATGATTTTAGAGATGCCGGAACCCCTTTGAGGTTGTTTGTTGCATATGCCGCTCTAACGCATCAAAAGGGTATTATTACAGGCAGTGATCGGTTAAAGGCCAGGCCATTAAAAGCCCTTTTGATCGCCTTGGAATCCTTAGGGGCAGAATTCGATTACTTAGAACAAGCTTATCAATTGCCTTTAAAAGTGATAAAACCACTTGATTTAAATGCAGGTTTTTGTTCAGTTGATGTTCATGAAAGCAGTCAGTTTTTGTCGGCATTAATTTTAATTGCACCCTGGTTCAAACAAGGGCTTGTAATAGAAACAATAGGGCGAGAGGTCTCTTCTACCTACAAACAAATGAGTCTTGATTGTGTTCGTCAAATGGCAGAAGTTGAACAGCTTTCAAGGTCTCGAATACAGGTGCACCCTAAACGCATAGAGGCTTTGATTTTGACTAATGATTATGAGGCAGATTGGAGTTCCGCAGCCTTTGTTTTGGCTTGGGCGGCATTGTCTGAACAATGCGATATTATTTTACCTCATTTAAAAGTAGACTCTGTTCAGGGCGACGCCATCATTCAAGTATTGCTCAAACCTTGGGGCGTAAATTGTG
>JBEIKN010000259.1:0-2519 GCA_040379725.1 Flavobacteriales bacterium | reverse complement strand
TACAATATGGCATAGGCTAAATTTGAAAACATCCAATACCACCAACAACTCAATTCTTTTCTAATCTCTAAAAAGGTTGCCCAAACACCAACTAAACCAAACAGAATGTCCAAATAAAAAGCATTGAAGGACCATTTGTTTTCAGTGCCTGAACTGTGAACCATGCCAAATTGCCATTGAAACACAATGGCTATTGTTAGCACTATTAGCAAAAACAAGAGATGTGACCTCAAGGACAATCTATAAGCAACTTGTAAATCGGCAAACTTCCGTGTCCAATTGACATAGCCTTTAATGGCTTGCAAGGCATATATTCCATTTAATATAGCACTGGCATATAAGTGTTGTTGGATAAAAAAAACCAAGCTCAGCAAGCTTGCCATACCCCCTAAAATCCAAGCATTAGGACGTTGTTTAGACACCAAATACAAATAGCCTAAAACACAAAGCACCGATGATATTTCTAAAAAAAGCAACACCTGTGGCAAAGATGCAATCTTATGCGGAGAAATAGAACATATTTTTGCAAGCATGTTCAAGCCATTTGTACTGATCTCTACATTGATTGTTAGCCAAACGATTACGGCGCAAATTCATGGGATGTTTGATCACATCAAACAAGACTTGAAAGGAAAAAAGAGTAGTTTCATTTGTCTTGATGGGAAAAACAGCATCATCAGTGATGTCCCAATCAAAATGTTTGGTTTGCAAGTCGGTTACACTTTTGAAGAACGCACCAACATCTATTTGGGTTATTACGGTTCATCCAATCAAGAAGCCATTTTCAAAAACCCAACAGCACCTCTTGGCAAAACTGATTCCAATACCATTTGGAAAGCCTATCAATTAAAATACTTCAATCTTGGTTGTGAATACTACTTTCACAACTCTGAGAAGTGGCGTTTGTCCATCCCCTTCGGGCTTGGAATTGGTAGAGGAAAATCAAACGAAAGACGTTTGCAAAACACCTTCAATGAGACGAAACAAGGATTAATGCCATTAGAAGTTGGTTTTTTTGCCAGCTATAAACTCAAGTGGTGGGTATGGGTTGGAGCGGGCATGGGCACCAGATTATGTATTGGCGCTAGCACCTATACAGGATCATTTTACACCTTTGGATTATCGTTTAGATATGTTGACATCTATAAAAGGTTGAAATCCGACATCAAAAAAAGGCTATAAAAAAAGGGGCCTTAGCCCCTATCATTTAATGTTGTGTTTTGTCTTCTTCCTTTTCTTTAGGAGGCGTTGGCTTTGTTTTAATGATGCCTTTCTCAAACAGCAAAGACTCAATGAAGAATTCCAATTGGTCTTCGTGAATTTTCTTCCCTAAGATTCGGGCGTTTTCATCTAAGATAAAAATGGTTGGGTTAGCAACAATGTTGTAGTCTTGTTTGTGGTAAGGCCAAGGATAGTAACGATCTACTCTGCAAACATTCACCCATTCTTGCAATTCAGGACGATTGCGCATCATTTTGCGCCATTCATCGTATTGGTTTTCAGTAGAAACAGCATATACTTTAATCCCATTCTTTTTGTGTTTTTGATAAACAGCATTCACCACCGGAATCACTTCTTTACAATGACCACATGTTGGATCGTAGAAAAACAAAATGGTGTATTTGCCTAAACTTTGATACAAACGGTGCATTTTTCCTGCGGTATCGGCCATATTTAAATCTGGGGCTACTTTTCCACACATGGTTGGAATGGCTTTCCTGGCCTCTTCGCACATTTTGCGTTTGCCAGCTGTATCATCATACCACCAAGCATCACCATTGCAATAGTATTTATTGATCAAATGAATGGTAATGTTGTCTTGGCACATAATTTTGCGCTCTTGGAACTTGTTGGTTAAGTATTGAATAAAATACTTTTGAATTTCAGTGTAAGGCACCGTTTTGCTGATGGCAATATCAACGGCATGAACGAGACTATCTGGATCCTGAAAAGACACCTTATCTACATAGTCATTCAACTTGCTGGTCAACAAACCTTGAGGTGCTCTGATTAAGCCAGCTTCATTAAAATCCACATTGTCCCAAAAATGATCTCTAAAGTAACGGTACTCGAACATTGAATCTTTTGGGTTTGGATTACTTGGGATCTTAATGTTCTGAAAAGCTTTGAACAATTTGGTCAATAAATGGCTTGGATTGTTAGTCATATAAGCTTCTCTGAAACTTAAGTCTTTGGCATCCACGCTGTCTTTTTGTGTCTTGAGAGAAGTATACAAAGCATCATTTTATTTCTTAACACTTTTTTCATGATTGTGTGTATCTGAATAGGAGACACAATTGAAATTAGAGAAAAGTAATCAACAAATGAAGCAGCTTAGGGAAGAAATGGAAGAACTGAAAAGAATCTACAACGAAATGAAAACCAAGGAGGCTTGCAACGGCAAAACAGAAGCCCAGGTGTTGGAGGAAAAAGTCCGTTCCATTGTCGACAAACAAAACATGGAAGACCAATCGATTGCTTATAAAAATGTCCTCAAAGAGTTTGACACTCTCAAGGCC
>JBEIKN010000258.1:0-2552 GCA_040379725.1 Flavobacteriales bacterium | reverse complement strand
CAATGCCTTGTTTACTGGTGAAATTACCATTCAAGACAGCACATGGACCATTGCCTCAGTGGATTTATTTTTCCCAAAATACCAACTCACAGAATACGACGTTTTTGAAATCAAACAAACCCATAGGGCAGTGCAAGGCAGTATGGTATTAGAACAAATGGAGTTGGTGTATAAGGCCAATTACGGCAAATCAAAATCAAGTGGAAGAACCATTGTGTATTACAGCGATTACGAGCTGAATAAAGTATTTCCTAAACGGTTTTTTAACAATGAGTTAAGTGCTACAGCCGATTCTGCCTATGAAAGAGATTCCAGTTATTGGCAACAAGTGCGCAAGGAACCCTTAAGTCTTAAAGAACTTCGATTTTTAAGACAAGTAGATAGTATTAGAGCCCTACAATCTCAAAAGATTTGGCAAGATTCGACGGATTCTGTTGTCAATAAAGTGACTATAAAAAAGGTCTTTTTTACAGGCCAATCTTTTTACAAACGAAGCAGCGAGCGCTATTGGTATTTTAAGCCATTGATATTTGCCTACACGCCAATATATATTGCCGGTGAGCGCATTGATTATTGGATGGGGTATTCGAGGGTGTTTAAAGATAAAACCAGTTTGGACGTGTTCCCAAGAGTGAATTATGGATTGTTAAATAAAGATTTAAAGGGCAGTCTGTCTGTTGCCAGATTATATGATCCATACAGAAGAGCTTCTTATGCCATCAATGTGGGCAGCGATTTTGGAATCATTAATCCATACAATTCATGGATTAAGAATTTTGCCAGGTCTAATTTCTATGCCCACGATTATGTTTTTGCCTCGCACAGGCAAGAACTCATCAATGGCCTGTATTTGAATCTAGGGATTGAGTGGGCCAATAGGCGTTCCATTAGCTCCATGATGTTTGATACTAGAGGAGATAGCTTGTGGGGTGGTAATACTCAAACCATAGCCTTTAAAGGGTATAAAGCCTTTTATACCAATTTGACATTGTCCTATACGCCGTTTCAGAAATACATTAGAGAGCCCAAGCAAAAGCTCATTTTAGGCAGTCGATGGCCTGATTTTTACGTGAGCTACAGAAAGGGCATGCCTTTGCTAGAATCCAGTATTCAATTTAATTATTTGGAATATGGATTAGGTCAGGAACTAAAGCTCGGAACTGCTGGCGTTAGCAAATACCGTATCTTGTCAGGCGCTTTTGTTAATGCTAAGTCGCTGCAGTATGTGGACTACAAATTTCAAAGAGCGATTGGTCCCATCTTTTTTGCCAATCCATTGTACGCATTTCAGAGTTTAGACTCATCGTTTTACACCATGAAACGTTTTGTTGAAGGCCATTATTTACACAGGTTTAATGGGGCTTTGATCAATAAAATACCTTTGGTTAAAAAACTCAATATCATTGAATGCGTAGGTGGTGGATGCTTGTTCACTCAAGAACGTCAATTAAAGTTTTTTGAAGCCTATGCCGGATTCGAAAAAGTCATTAGGTTATGGAAAGAACGCATTCGCATTGGCCTGTTTTATGTAGCCAACATCAATAACCAATACAGCTACCAGCCTCAATTTAAATTCACCATAGAAACCTACGACAAAGTCAAGAATAAATGGCCGTATTGAGAGGGTATAGGGTATAGGGGACAGGCATTAGGCGTTAGGCATTAGGATTTAGTTGTATTATGTTATCATTTACAGCAAGAGGTGTTTCTTATGACGAATTTCACACTAAACCCTAATCCCTAAATCCTAACCCCTAAACATAATGGTATAGGGGACAGGCATTAGGCGGTAGGCATTAGGATTTAGGCACTAGTGGTATTAAGTTATCATTTACAGCAAATGTTGTTTCTTATGACGAATTTCACACTAACCCCTAATCCCTACCTCGCCCACCAGAGTCAAACGGAGGTGGGAACCCTAACCCCTAAAACTAAAGGTCTGTTAATCAACGATGTCTGATAGAATTTGGTTTTTTTTTCAGGACTCAGACAACGCTCGCTTAAAATCAGAGTCTAATCTATAAAACCAATTCCATTATGAAAACTTTAAGCCGTATTCTAAGCCTCTGCATGTGGGGAGCCATGAGCTGCTCCTATGCACAAAAACTCGATGTGTTTGCTGGTGCCTCAAGTAGTCATTTTTTAGGTGACCTTGGTGGTAAAGCAGTGATCGGTACCAATGATTTTCAAGATTTGGATTTGCCTTCGACACGTTATGGAATAACCATGGGAGCACGTTTACGATTGAATAAAACCTTTGCCCTAAGAACCAATTTATGGTATGCAAGACTTGCTGCAAGTGATCAATTAACCACCAATAGCAGCAGACAAGTGCGCAATTTGAGTTTTTTTACACGCATTTGGGAAGCTGATCTTGTTGCAGAAATGACTGTTTTACACAGTAGAGATAGACGCAAATCTATGTATGTTTTTGGTGGCGTAGGTCAATTTAGTTTCAATCCCAAAACCAGGTATAATGGACAAGTATATGCTTTGCATGATATTGGCACAGAAGGGCAGTACTTAGGCATTGGAAAAACCCCTTATGCATT
>JBEIKN010000257.1:0-2557 GCA_040379725.1 Flavobacteriales bacterium | reverse complement strand
GGCATAGATGCCAGTATAAAAGATGAGTTGTTGAGTAGGAAGGGTGTTTTAAAAACAAAGTACAATGGTCAGTTTAAGCTCTTAAAACAATCCTTTTTAAATACAGAGTACATTGGCTTTAACATTGATCCCAATCAAGAAACGCCTAATACAGCGGTTTTAAATGCAGATTTTAGAAAGGCACTAGGCTTTGCTATTGATAAACAGAAGCTCATACAGTATTTAAGAAATGGTGTTGGTTATGCTGCCAACAAGGGTTTTGTGCCGCTTGGATTTGCAAATTATCCATACCAATTGGTGCATGATAATACCTGTCATCTTGATAGTGCTTTGTATTATTTAAAGCGCTCGAAAATCAATGTCAATAAGATGTCTCCCATCATCATCAATACCACCCAAGATTATTTGGATTTGATGGTATACATTCAAAAAGAGTGGGGGCAATTGGGTGTGCCTGTTAAAATTGATGTGCATCCATCTAGTTTTTTAAGGCAGCTCAGAAATGATCAGAAAATACATTGTTGGAGAGGCAGTTGGATTGCAGATTATTCTGATCCTGAAAACTATTTGGTGTGTTTTGAGTCTAAGAATTTTAGTCCGCAAGGACCTAATTACGCGCACTACTCTAATCCGGCCTTTGATCAATTGCTATTGCAAAGTCGCTTTGAATTGGATGCCCAAAAGAGAAATGCCCTTTTAGCTAAAGCAGATAATTTATTAATGCAACAAATGCCCTACATCGTTTTGTTTTATGATGAAAGTATTAGAATGCATCAAAACTGGGTTCAAGGTTTAACGGCTAATCCTATAAATTTTTTAAGGTTAAGATCGGTTAAAAAGCAAGCTCATTAACGCAGCCTTTGTTCCAATCTTTCAAGGTAGCGCCATTTGAGTAAAGCCATTTGTGTATTTACCCAATCTGCTTGACTGGCAAAGCTTTTAACGTGCTCAAAAATCTGCGCTTTGTGGGCTTCTATGTCTAGTTTTAACGTCTCAGGAACATTGTCAATGAGTTCATCCAATTGCTCATTTAAATCCATCATTTCAATGAGAAAGTCGTTTGGTAGTTGAACAGTTTGTTCATTGATACCTGCCTGCAAATCTACAAGGTACTGAGCTCTGAGCACAGGGTTGCTTAGTGTCTTGAAGGCGTTGTTGTTAAATGAAGAGGCAGCTATAGCTATGGCTTGGTCTTCAAGCTGATCTGAGTAAAAGTCGGGATGGTATAATTTACTTTTAGATAAATAGGCTTGCTTGAGCAATGCATCATCAAGATTAAACGCAATAGAGAGGCCGTAAAAGGCAAAATAATTGGAAGTATTTGGCTTTTCTAGGCGCATTATTTGACAATCAATTTGTAGATGTCGTTACCAAACGCAAAGGCCATCAATGATAGTAATAGGACCATGCCTATCACTTGTAGAACAGTCATAATTTTATCGTTGATGGGTTTTCTAATGATCATTTCAATCAATAAAAACACTACATGGCCGCCATCCAAAGCAGGAATAGGCAATAAGTTCATAAACGCTAGAATCAAAGACAGTATGCCGGTTAAAGCCCAAAATCTTTCCCAAATCCATTCAGAACCAAACATAGTTGCTATACCTATTGGCCCTTGTACTGATTTTCTAGGGTCAATTTTTCCTGTCACCAGTTTTTTAAGACCTGTTAAATTGTCGGTAAGGGCATCGCTCGCTTTTGTACTTCCTATGCCAATTGAGGCAAAAAAGCCGTATTTGAAACTTTCTATTTCGTTCAGGTAATAAATGTTTTGAAAAAAACCTAAAGTGCCATCAGCACTCACTTTAATGCGGAGGGTATCTATGCTGTTATCAGGATGTTTAACGGTAATTGAACACATTTTGTTGGATAATCTTGGAATACGTTCTTTGTATTCATGGTACCATTCAACGCTACTATCATTAAGGGCTATAATTTGATCCCCTTTTTTAAGTCCTGCTTTAAAAGATGGTCCGTCAGCTGCAACACTGTCAACCAAACAAGGCATTCTTAAATCAAATAAGGCGTTCTTTTTATCTGAGATTTGGTCAATGATGTTGTCGGGCAACATCAAAACGGTGTCGTGACCATTGCGTGTAATATTATAACAGTTGCCATTGTTTAAGAAGACAGATGGTTTTTTAATTTCGTCAAGATATTGAACCTTCTTGTGGTTTACGCCAACAATCATGTCGCCGTCTTTTAGTCCAATATTTTTGCCAACTTCCTGAGCATGTATGCCATATTTAACAGCTGTTAATGGAAGTCTTTGCTCGCCATAATACCAAGTGGCCAGAATGAAGATGATAAAGCCTAAAACAAAGTTGACGATAACACCGCCTAACATGACGATCAGTCTTTGCCATGCTGGTTTACTTCTGAATTCCCATGGTTCAGGAGCTTTGCTTAATTGGTTGGTATCCAAACTTTCATCAATCATGCCAGCTATTTTAACATAGCCACCCATAGGCAACCAACCTATACCATATTCAGTGTCACCTTTCTTAAAGCTAAAAAGCTTGAAACCCCAAGCATCAAAAAACAAATAAAATTT
>JBEIKN010000256.1:0-2618 GCA_040379725.1 Flavobacteriales bacterium | reverse complement strand
TTCCGATTAACTCAGATTTTAAAATTGGATTTAGCAAAAACACCTTATATGCAGATTATAAAGTTGCTTATAAATGCATTAGTTATAACCATTACAGCATAGGCAATAGATTGGTTCCACTTGATAAAAAATTTGAAGTCTACTTTAAACTCAATAAACAACAATCTGAATTGGCTAACAAAATGACTGTGATTGGGGAAGATGGTAAACAATATGGTGGTGAATTATATGAAAAAGATTGGTTAAAATCCTCTGTAAAAGAATTTGGTGCTTACCATATGGTGATGGATACCATTGCACCCATAGTTCAAGTAAATGCCTTTAATCAAAACCGCTATTTTTCTTTTTCTGTGAGTGATGCTGGTTCAGGTATTAAAGACTACGATTTCTATATTAATGGCCAATGGGTTTTATTGGCCTATACTCCCGGTTCAATAAACGGGCATATTCCAACACCATTGCCATCTGGCAAACATTTCATTGAATTAATTGTTAGAGACAATAGACTGAACGAAAAACGCGTTAGCAGAAACATTATCATACCATGAGCACTCCAACAATTGGCAAAAAAGCACCAGCATTTAATTGCCCAGATCAAAACGGCAACATCAGACAACTTAAAGAATTTGCAGGTAAAAAATTGGTCTTATACTTTTACCCTAAAGATGATACCCCAGGTTGCACAGCAGAAGCTTGTGATTTAAGAGACAATTACAAAGCCCTAATCAAAGCGGGTTATCAAATTTTAGGTGTAAGTCCTGATGAAGGCAAACGCCATATTAAATTCATTGAAAAATACGAATTACCTTTTGATTTGTTAGCAGATACAGACAATGCCGTAGCAACTGCCTATGGTGTGTGGGTAGAAAAAAGCATGTATGGCAGACAATACATGGGCATAGCGCGCACAACGTTTATCATTGATGAAACTGGTAAGATCCAAGAGATCATTGACAAGGTGAACACTAAAGCTCACACTGCTCAAATCTTGGTTTAAAGCTCTTTTCTTAAACGAGCGACTGGAATATTCAATTGCTCGCGGTATTTAGCCACAGTTCTTCTGGCAATATTGTAGCCTTTTTCTTTTAACAAGTCCATTAAGGCCTCGTCTGTTAATGGCTTCTTTTTGCTTTCAGCTTGAATGGCATCGCTCAAAATTTTCTTGACTTCGCGATTGCTTACTTCTTCTCCGCTCTCATTGACTATACCTTCACTGAAAAAATACTTTAATGGGAAAATTCCAAAATCAGTCTGAACATATTTACTATTGGCAACCCTTGAAATGGTAGAAATATCCATTTGAATTTTATCGGCAATGTCTTTCAAAATCATTGGTTTCAAAGACATTTCATCGCCGTATAAAAAGAAATCTTTTTGCGCACTAACAATAGCCGTCATAGTTAACTGAAGTGTTTGTTGTCTTTGTTTAACACTGTCTATAAACCACTTGGCGCCGTCTAATTTTTGTTTGATGTATTGAACAGCTTCTTTAAGTTGTTTATCCTTGGTTGAAGCCTTGTCATAAGCTTGCAAAGTTTCGCTGTAAGAATGACTTAATTTTAATTCAGGGGCATTCCTAGAATTCAAGACCACCCTTAAATGACCCTCTTCATTGATGACAGTAAAATCAGGAATAATGTATTGAGAAACCGATTGCGATTGCGATTGCCCTGGCTTAGGATTCAACTTGGTAATTTCATTTAAAGCCCCCTTCAATTCCTCCTCAGAAATCTTCAACACATTTTTGATTTTATCGTAATGTTTCTTGATAAATGCATCCATGTGATCAGCAATAATTTTCTCAGCTAAATCAAGGTTTTTATTGCCGCCGTAATCCTTTTTATACAATTGCAACAAGAGACATTCTTGTAAATTTCTAGCACCAATGCCTGGAGGGTCAAAATTCTGAATTTTAGTCAATATGCGCTCTAAATGCTCTTCTGTGGTGCTAATGTTTTCTGTGAAAGCTAAGTCATTCACTATGGCCGGCAATTCGCGTCTTAAATAGCCATCTTCTTCAATATTACCAACAATGTGAAGGGCCAATTGTAAATCATCGCCTTCTTCAAAATTGGCCTGAACCTGGTCCACTAAAAAATCATAAAAACTCTGCTGATAAGCAATAGGCATTTCTTTAGGCTCATCGTCATTGTAGTCGTCGGTCATTTTAAACGAGGCATTTTGATCGTCTCCGGTTAAAAACTCAGACACATCAAAATCATCGTTGTCATAAGCATCCTCGCTGTTGAAGTCATCATTCATTGAAGACTCATTATTGAATTCATCAGATTTAGCGTCACTTGAACTAAAACTGTTGGGATCGTTATCATCATCGCCTTTTTCTAAAGCAGGATTATCCAGCAATTCTTGCTCCACTCGCTCTTCAAAATCTATGGTTGTCATTTGCAACAACTTGATGAATTGAATCTGTTGAGGAGATAATTTCTGAAGTAATTTTTGACTGAGGCTTTGCTTTAGCATTATGAAATTTTCTCTTAAATACTGAAATTATGTGCAAAGTAAACTAATTTTGCATTTTATTTATAGAAAACTCGTTAAAATGTACATACAAGATTTATCGAAATTTGAAGGACAAGTGGTTGTGTTAAAAGGTTGGG
>JBEIKN010000255.1:0-2637 GCA_040379725.1 Flavobacteriales bacterium | reverse complement strand
GTTCGAAAATACTGCTATTTCTGCTTCATCTAGCGCAGGTAACCAAGCAAGCAGAGACATTGTTGATGCTTCAACAGGTGCAACTTTGTCAAGAACTTGGAAATCTCAAAACGGTACTGAGTTCATCATCTCTGATGCAACAGGTAAACTAAATGGTAAAGTATACTCTCAGTTTCAATCAGAACAAGATTTGATTGATGCATGGAATGCAACTTCAGGCAAGTCAACTACAGTAACGGGTATTGATGATGGTAAATTATTGATTGCTAAATCATCAAGAGGCGGTATCACATACTACTACTTAATAGGCATCACCTCTGTTACAGATTTAACTGGTGCAGAAGACGATACTTATTCTTTCCAATACAGTCAATAAGTTTAAATTAATATAAAGTTCTTAAAAGGCTTCCAATAGGAAGCCTTTTTTTGTTGCTTCAATCGTGTATTTGCGATGGCTTGAATACGGCCATTTCTATACTTTAAGCATTGGGCCAAATAATTTGTTTTTACACTTTGAAACCAAAGGCTAAAGTATTATTTTCGCAGGCTTAATATCCATTAGAAAAATTTCAATCCAATGAAAAATAAAGGTTTAGTTGTATTTATTGCTGTTGTTTTGGCCCTGACCTGTGTCTATCAGTTGTCATTCACCTATGTGGCCAGAAAGTTCGAGTCAAAAGCCAGAGTGTTTGCCACCAAGAATGGTAAATTTGATGGCGAAGTCTACAGAAACTATATTGATTCTCTAGGCAGTAAGCCAATTTTAAATTTAGGGTTTATTAAACGCAATTACTTTAAATGTAAAGATTCTGAGTTAAAACTTGGTTTGGATTTGCAAGGCGGTATGAACGTTATTTTAGAAGTCTCTAAAGGGGATGTTTTAAAAACCCTAGCCGGAAGTAACCAATCTCAAAATGAGTTTAAAACAGCCATTGATGCTGCCGATAGAACATACAAAAGCAAAGGTGGTGACTACGTTGATTTGTTCGCGAATGAATTAAAAGTCGTTGCCCCTAATAAAAGCTTAGCGTCATTGTTCGCTACTAGAGAAAACAAACAAATCACCAATGAGTCTTCTGACGAACAAGTTAAAGACTATCTTAAAAGAGAGTTAAAGAGCAAATCGGATAACACACGTCAAGTAATTGAAGCCCGTTTAAATCAGGGTAATATCAGCCAACCTAATATCCAAGAATTAGAGGGTGGTAAAATTTCTGTTGAATTACCAGGTGTAGATAACCCAAAAAGAATTCGTACGCTTTTAGAACAAAGTGCTAAATTAGAATTCTGGGAAGTATATGGCAATAATCCTAAAAATCAATTTGAAGGGTATACTAAAATATATGAAGGTTTAAATAAGGTATTGGCTCAAAAAATCCGTTTGCAAAAAGGGTTTACAGTTGATTCAGCCAAAATCAAAACCATTGCTATGATTGCTGATTCTAGCAAAAGAGACAGTGCTAAAAAAGCTTACGATGCTGAAATCGCTGCAAAAGATTCTTCTTCAATGCCATTAGCTGAAATGGGCTTATTCCCTTACACCAATGGTCAAAACATTGCTGAAGGTCCAATGATTGGTATTGCCACTAAGTCAGCCATTAATAAGGTTAATAAGATTTTACAAGATCCAAGTATTCTTGAAAAAATGCCACAGGATGTGCGTTTTGCTTGGGGTGCTGAGCCTATGATAAAGGAAAACGAAGTATATGCTTTGTATGCCTTGAAAGCCACTAAAGAAGGACAAGCAAGTTTGGGAAGTGGCGAAGAAAACATCATTGCTGATGCTTTTGCAACAACAAGTACCACCAGTGGTCAAGTTGAAGTAAATATGAGCATGACCAATATGGCTTCTAAAGCTTGGAAAGACATCACCACCAAAAACCAAGGTCAATACATTGCGATAGTTTTAGACAATAAAGTATTCTCTGCGCCAATCGTAAATGATCCAATTACGGGTGGTAATTCATCTATCAGTGGAAGTTTCTCTGTTGAAGAAGCGACCGATTTAGCCAATGTGCTTAAAGCGGGTAAATTACCTGCTCCAGCTCAGATCGTTGCTGAAGACGTTGTTGGTCCAACTTTGGGTAAAGAATCCATTAAAGAAGGCCTTAACTCATTCATCATTGGTTTGATTGCAGTAATCTTAATGATGGTATTGTATTATAACCGTGCTGGTGTGATTGCTATAGCAGCCGTATTGTTAAACATATTCTTTATCATTGGCATATTGGCTTCTTATGGCGCGGCATTGACCTTACCTGGTATTGCAGGTATCGTGTTAACCATTGGTATGGCTGTTGACGCCAACGTATTGATTTACGAAAGGATCAGAGATGAGTTAAGAGATGGAAAATCTTTGAAAACAGCTGTTAATAATGGTTTCCAAGCGGCCTTGTCTTCCATCATTGATGGTAACATCACCACATTATTAGCTGGTATGATCATGACCTTTGTAGGAGCTGGTCCGGTGTATGGTTTTGCTATCACTTTGATCATCGGTATTATTTCATCATTGTTTACGGCTATTTTGATTTCAAGAATCTTGATTGAAAAAAGAATGGCTGCGGGTAAAGATGTTTCATTTGACACTAAGATTTCTAAAGATGTATTGGTGAATGCCAACTACAACTTCATGGG
>JBEIKN010000254.1:0-2641 GCA_040379725.1 Flavobacteriales bacterium | reverse complement strand
TCCTATGCTCGGGTTGCTAACAACTTTGTTGGATTCATTGATACCCGTGTTGAACCACAATTTTGTGCCGGGTAAGCAACTCACAATAAAGTCATGTAATAGTTGCATGTCACCTTGTTTACTTGCTTCTAGGCTGTTAATGTAGCGTCGTATTTCAAATACTGTGTCCATGGTATTTACTGTTCAACAAAAAAAGTATTCATTTAAAATGGATTGATGGCACTTCACTAATAAGTTTTGCCTTTGCTTTGTAGAAGGTCAAAAGCTTCTGTCCATGTAGGAATCTGATCAGCTTCATAGCCATAGGTTTTACCAGTGGCAATTGTATGAAACTGTTTTATGGCCTTCAGGTGAACACCAGATCTTACAAATGTTTTCATGTGGTCAATAGTTTGCCAAGCTGTTAAGGTACAATGAACGCCTTTGATGTTTTTGACTTCGCAAAACAGAATGCCTTCTGAATGGCTGGCTTTTTTAAAGGAAGGGATGGCATACAGCCAAAATTTAAGGAAACCGATAATGCCTTTTGGTTTAAGCCCTGTTATTGAAATGTGCATGCACGAATGTATTTAAATTTTCGTAAAGTGAAGCTGTCCTTTGTTTATTCGAAAAGTTTTATACCTTTGGCTGATCATGATGAAGACAATTTGTTATTTAGCGATACTTGTTATTGCACTATCGAGCTGCAAAAAGCATGTGTCAGACCCTGGCAATGGATCTGTTGCTTGTGAAGGGACTCAAGACAAAAGCAAGTTGGAGGCATTTACCATGTATTTACCCAATCATCCGCTGAATACAGATATTGCCTCATACCCTGTAGACTCTAACTCTAGTCGCATCATTTCAGCCATTGGCAATTTTGGTATACATGCTGATTTTGGCAGTGGTTTGTATAATAATGCACCCATTGGCATACCGTTTTCATTGGTATGTGGTAGTCAAACAAAAGTGCCCATTACCTACAGAGCTAATTCATATGATGGCAATTATGGCAATGAAAGCGACGCTGGCCCTTTTCCCATACCAGATAATGCGGCAATTGAGGGCAATGGCAATGGCGATAGTCATGTGATCATTTGCGACATTGAAAATAAATTGTTGTATGAATTATACAATGCATCAAAGAACAGTGGGGCAGGCTGGTCTGCATCTTCGGGAGCTGTTTTTGATTTAAAAAGCAATGCTTATAGAACAGAAGGCTGGACGTCTGCAGATGCCTCTGGTATGGCCATTTTGCCTTGCTTGGTGCGTTATGACGAGGCTGCAAGCGGAACCATTGACCATGCAATCCGTTTTACGCTCAGTCGTGCACATGTATTCAATGGTTATACATTGCCCGCTACGCACAAAGTGAGTGGAACTGGTTTGTTGGGAAAATCACTTCCTATGGGCGCTCGTATGCGCTTAAAAGCATCATTTGACATCAGTTCCTATTCGGCTACCAACCAAGCCATATTAAAAGCCATGAAACATTACGGACTCATATTGGCTGACATCGGTTCCGATATGTTTATTACTGGTGCTCCAGATGAGCGTTGGGACAACAATGATTTGAGGAATTTACTGAACATTAAAACCAGCGATTTTGAAGTGGTTCAAATGGGTTTGATTAAGTAGGAGATTAATTTTAATAATATGAAAAGAGATTTGAATCGTAAAATGCTAGGTGGGGTCCTTTCTGGTATTGCATCAGAAACTGGCATCTCATTGCCGTTAATAAGAGTGTTATTTTTGATCGGATTTTTTGCTATTGGAGGCATCACTTTCGGCATATCATCTGGTGCCATGTTAGTGATTTATATGTTGTTTTGGATGTTTACGCCAGGGAGGTAGAGGCTTTTTTGTAAAATTTTGGTTTTAGCTTATATTTGTTAAAATGAAAACAAAAATAATTTTAATCAGTTGCATATTGGTAGCCGTATTGTCCTCTTTTGGTTTTGGTACAACTAAAATACAAGGCGATACAAGAGTGACTTTTACAGTTCAAGGCAATGGGAAAGATTGGGTATACTTATCGTGTGGAACCGAACCAGGTGTTGGTGGAAATTATGCCGTAGCAAAGGATTCAAAAATAAATGTTACATGCAATGCCGGTGAAACATTGTGGGATAGAAAATTAAAAAAAGCCATCACTACAATTACAAAAGAGATGGGAGGAAAAACCATTGACTTGAAAAATTATTATTAGATAGTAGTAAATTAAATGCTTGAAAACATTGCTCATGCCTGCGTTAGGTTTGAAATTAATTTTTTTATATAGAAATTTATGAAAAAAATGATTGTTAGCATAATTATGCTATTGTTTCTTAGCCCGGCTTGTAAAAAAAATATACTTTCAATAGAAAATAGCAGCAATGATTCTGCTTATCAAATAACAAAAACCATTATAACCGATAGTCTTAATGTGGATGTGATTATCGACAAACCAAAGGGTAGATCTTTTGATGTATTGATGGTTTTTCATGGGACAGTGACTTATGACAGCCTTGTTTTAGGTGCCGCTCAAAATACTTTGGAAGGCTTCAGTCAAATATTAGATCGCAGGGACATGATGATTGTGAGTGTTGCTTACCCAGAGGAGAATTTACTGATGGGGGATAATTTAAAACATGCTGAAGCTGCTCTTTTGTGGGTTAAGAAC
>JBEIKN010000253.1:0-2662 GCA_040379725.1 Flavobacteriales bacterium | reverse complement strand
GCAAAAGAAGTGGTTCGCGTAAAACGCAGTGAGAGTGGAATGATTCAACATCCCATTACCTTAAAAGGCGAAAGTACCCTTAAAGATGCCCTCAAATTAAAGAAGGATAAACACATTGGTGGAATTCCAATCATTGATGCAAAAAATCAAATAACAGGACTCATTACCAATCGTCAATAAAAAAGGCTTATTGGTTGGTTTGATCACCTACAAAGACATACAAAAACTTAAAAGTCATCCGAAAGCCTGTAAAGACAGCTTTGGTAGATTACTAGTAGGTGCTGCTGTTGGAATCACATCAGACACCTTAGAGCGTGTTAAGGCCTTAGTTGATGCAGAAGTAGATGTGATCACTTTAGATACAGCCCACGGTCATTCGAAAGGGGTTATTCAGGAATTAAAACGCATCAAAAAAGCCTTCCCAAAATTAGAGGTCATTGTCGGTAATGTTGCAACAGGAGATGCTGCAAAAGCGCTTGTTGCCGCAGGTGCTGATGCCGTAAAAGTTGGCGTTGGCCCAGGCAGTATTTGTACGACCAGAATCATAGCAGGTATAGGTGTACCGCAATTGTCGGCCATCATGGATGCGGCAGCAGCTGTTCAAGGCACTGGTGTTCCAATCATTGCTGATGGAGGCATTCGTTACAGTGGTGACTTGGTAAAGGCAATTGTTGCAGGAGCAAGTACCATTATGGCCGGAAGCTTATTTGCCGGTACAGAAGAAAGCCCAGGAGAAACCAATATTTACGAAGGCAGAATGGTTAAATCATACCGCGGAATGGGTAGTATAGAAGCCATGAAAGACGGCAGCAAAGACCGCTACTTCCAAGATGCAGAAGATGAAATTTCAAAATTGGTACCTGAGGGAATAGTTGGCACAGTGCCATTCAAAGGCAAAGTAAGTGAAGTATTATACCAATATGTTGGTGGACTTAGAGCCGGCATGGGCTATTGTGGCGCCGCAAGCATCAATGATTTACAACATGCTCAATTTGTAAAAATCAGTAATGCTGGCATCAAAGAAAGCCATCCACACGACATAAAAATTACTAAAGAGGCCCCAAATTACAGCCGTTAATTTGTAAGCTAACATGAACAAAAAAACCAAATTACTACTATCGATCATTGTGGTCGTTTTGTGCGTGTTTTATTTGCTTAACCGCAATACAGGATCCACTTTAAATGTCAATGAATCTGCTTTTGAGTTTAAGCAAACAGATAAAATTGACAAAATATTCTTGAGCAACAAATACACCCATCAATACGTGATACTCAAAAAAGTGTCTGATAAAGATTGGACTGTCAATGATTCGTTTAAAGCCAACCCTTACCAATTGGAAATTCTACTCGAAGGTCTAAAAAAAATAAGGGTAAAACGCCCTGTATCTAAAAATGAATTGGTCTATGTTAAAAAGGACATTGCACTGAATGGCACCAAGGTAGAAATTTACGAAAAAGGCAGTCTATCAAAAGTGTTTTACGTTGGTGGTAACACCATTGATGAATTAGGCACCTATTGTTTGATCGAAAACGCTCAAGAGCCTTATGTGTGTCATATTCCTGGTTTCAATGGCTTTATTTCTGCTCGATTTTTTACTCAAAGAGATGGCTGGCGCAGCAAAACCATTTTTGCCATCAAAGACCAAGACATCAAACAAATTGATTTAACCTGGACAGCTGATCCAAATGCCTCATTTACCATTGATAATGGTTCAAAGGAGCCATTGTTGTACATCAACAAAATGGTTCAGAAAAACAATGTTGAAGTCAATCTTAACCACCTAAAAACCTATTTGAAATTATGGGAAAATTTGTCATTCGAAGGTTTTCCGATTGACTTAAACCCTCATAAAATTGACTCCATTGCACACACGCTCCCAATACTTACCATTACTGTAACTGCAAAAGACAATACTAAAACAGTATTAACCATACACAAAAAAGGCATTAAACGCGACTCAAATATTCAGTTTGATGATCAAGGCAATCCACTTCAATTTGATATTGAAACCTATTACGCTTTTATCAATAGCAACCAGAAAGAAGTGGTTCAAATACAAGACTACATTTTTGGTAAAGTCATGAAACAGGCCAAGGATTTTGCTTTGAAAAATTAAAGTCGATCACACGGCTTTTTAAATTTACTTTAGGTTCAGCAAAAAAAATAGTAGCTTCGCTTTTTTGATAAAGCGCATGGCCATTGATTTATCTGTCATCATAGTCAACTACAATGTAAAGGCATTGTTAGAGCAGACTCTGTTGTCCGTATTCAAAGCCAAACAAGACCTAAACATTGAAATCATTGTTGTTGACAATTGTTCTGCAGACCAATCTGCAGACATGGTTAAATCCAAATTTCCTTCAGTCATATTAATAGAAAACCAAGAGAACTTAGGATTCAGCAAAGCCAATAACCAGGGCATTAAGATGGCTCAAGGCAGACATGTTTTATTATTGAATCCAGATACTGTTGTCTCTGAAGATTCCTTTAGCAAAACCATCAGCTTTTTAGACCAAACACCAAACGCAGGTGCGCTTGGTGTTCGTATGATTGATGGTAGAGGTGAATTTTTACCAGAATCTAAACGCGGTCTTCCGACGCCAGCAGTTGCCTTTTATAAAATGAGTGGCTTGGCTAAACTATTTCCGAAATCTAAAGTAT
>JBEIKN010000252.1:0-2710 GCA_040379725.1 Flavobacteriales bacterium | reverse complement strand
TAGAACAAACGAAGCGTGCGTTTCGGTTGGTGGAGAAGAGAAATATTAACTAAACAATAAACAGCTTTAAATAGTGATTATATCTTCGATATTATTTTCTCGTATTACTTCTATAAATTAAATTTTTACAAGGGTTTCAGCGTTTTTTGTTTCTTATCGTTTCATGTATCTGCAAATAACCCCCTCTCAACTATTCCCCTTCCTTAATCAGAGGCAAGTACTCAATAGATTTTCTGAGTGCATAGAAGGGTAGGGTGCTCATGAGCTGTTTGGCTTCTGCTTCGTCTACGTTTTTAAGGATTAAAACTGCGCCGTTTTTAGTTGGTCTTAGGTACAGCTGTTCCAATATGCCGTCTTGTTTCCATTGCGCAACCACTTTGCGTTCCTCTTGTAAAATTTCCGGAAAATTACTGGGTAAGTTGTCTGTGTCGATGGTCAAGATGATGAGTATTCTGTTCATGATGTTGTTTGATTTATGTTGTTTAATAATTCAGGGAAACGGAAGGCGGCAACAATGAGTAAAGAGGCTATTGTTGGTATCTAACTGCAAGTATACCTATTTGCTCTAAGAATGTTCTCATGAGTATCTATTAAAAATAAAATATGCACCATTCAAGGCATCAATATCAGGATGCTGGTGAAAGAATTAAAGAAACTGGAAGCCAATGGCATTATAACGCGCGAGTTTTTTGCTACAGTGCCACCCACAGTGGAATACGCCCGCACTAAAAAAGGGGTTAAATTGTTGCCAAGTATTCGATCCCTTCACAAATGGGAGCAGGAGTTTGCAGTGTGAATGAGTAGCCCTCACTGCCTATTCAATGAGCTAATGGCATAAACGATATATAGCAGCAATAAACCCAAAACAATCACACCAGCGATTAACTCATTTGAACCGGGTGTAGATATGAATTCAGTATGGGTTTTACCATTGCCCTTAATATTGACTTGATTGGTATAATTGACTTTTGAGCTAATGGGCTTGCCGACACTCGTCACTTTAATGTCGTGTTTGCCCGCAGGGATGTTGTGAATCGTTAGGCTATTAATGCACTTGCCTTTGGATTTATCCCAAACAACTTTATCATCAAGTGTTACAATCACTTTACGCAGATCATGCGAAGGAATGATGACCAAATTTCCGCAGTCAACTGATGTTGGTTGGTAGTCCACTTCTCTATCATACATCGTAGCTTGTTTGCCAGAGGCAACCCTCAAAGCGGAGCAACTCGATAGCATTAAAATTAATACACTTGTTTTAAGAATCAATAGATGTTTCATTCCTTAGGCTTTTTACAATTTTACTTGATTTTTTGCTTTTCTTAAGTGCTATCGGCTGAAAATTTATACAACTAAGGATAAGACAATGATTTACTTTTATAGTGAGGTTTCTATATATTTGAAACCACTCTCATGCAAATTCTTTTAATATTAGTCATTCTTGCTTTGTTTTTTGCGATAGCAGAACTGTTTGGTCGCTCAAAGCACATCGGTCGTTGGTGGACATTTGCTTTGTTGACTTGTACACCTGTATTGCCAGGGATCATTGCATTGATATTAAGTCCCAGTGCAAAATCACAAGCAAGTAAGCCAAACAACACCATCAAAGTAGTGGGCATTGTTTTACTGGTTCTAGCTGTAATATGTATCCCACCTTTTTTGTATAATTTAAAGTTTATCGCTTCGGAGTATGTATCAGATCGAATGAGATTTAGATTCTCGCTTTTGCCTCTACTGTGGTTTTTCAGTTTAGGGATGTACCTATATAAATTAGGGCAAGGGCTGGTGATCAATCATAACCCTAAGGTCTATTTTAAAATCAATAACACCATCAGCCAAAGCATCTCCAACTTATCTAATCATTTGAATACTCAATCAAGTGTCAATCATCATCAACATACGCTGTATTTTTTAGTGGAAGATGGCCAACAATCTGAACCCTATACCTTCGATCAATTAAAAGACAAACGGATAAAGGAGAATGATTTAGTATGGCGCAATGGCCTAGAGCATTGGGTTAAAGCCTCTGAGTTAAAAGAGTTAAGCAACATCATTTTTAGGCTGCCCCCTCCAATACCTTCAGCCAAAGTTACTATTGAAGATAGCCATCCTGTCATTCAAGCTACTCCTGTAACTCCAATCGAAGCATCCATTGAAAATCCTCCATTAGAAACCAAACATGTAGACCATCAACAATTGAATAAAGATTCGTATTTACTCTTTAAGATCATTGCTTTACTTTCAATCCCTATTGTTATCCTATTTGTTGTTGTAGCTACATTTAATGACAATCACAGCACATTGTCAGATGATCCAA
This sequence comes from Flavobacteriales bacterium, assembly GCA_040379725.1. Taxonomy (GTDB): domain Bacteria; phylum Bacteroidota; class Bacteroidia; order NS11-12g; family UBA955; genus JABMMZ01. The sequence goes on along the minus strand of JBEIKN010000252.1, from coordinate 393 downwards.
TGCTAACTGAAGCGGTTGTTGAGACACCAGATACCAATCAAATTGAAACCCGCGGTTCCTCTTTGAGTGAAGGCACATACTACATCAATGAAAATTTAGAAACCAATGTTTGTAGAGACTATTACGGAGGTGAAGCACCAAGTGTGGATTTAGGATTTGTTGACGATAAAGGTGATTTGCACGTAGCTTTAGGGCAATTGCTTTATAGTGCTAATTTAAGTATAAGTGCTTCTGCCAATGAAAAACCCTATTTAACAGATGAGTATTCATACACGAATGGCGAGCACTATTACTATTCTGTAAAGGCAAATTCGGATGAAATGTTATTGGTGTTTAAGGCTGAGATCAATAAATTTTCAGACATTGGTACAGATGTATTTAAGGCAGGCAAAC
>JBEIKN010000251.1:0-2716 GCA_040379725.1 Flavobacteriales bacterium | reverse complement strand
TCGTGTCAGGATATAAGACCATAGACACGGATCAATTACAATCTGGTGTGTATGTGTTAAGCATCTTTAATCTGCAAGGGGATGTGATCAAAGTCGAAAAGCTAATCAAACATTGATGAGATGGTTTTGATGTCAATTCTCCTTATTTATGCTTAGCTTTGGTTTTTTAATGAATCCATTATATGTCTAAATTCGGTTTCTTTATAGTATTAATATCATCGCTTTTCAATTCAGCGATTCATGGCCAGTCTTTGAAAGATGATTTTGAATCGAATCGACAAATCAATTGGGTTGGAGATGATTGCTTAATCGATACTTGTGTGACGAATCCATTTGCACAGGGTCTAAATACATCGTCTAATGTGTTAAAGTACAATGATGTTGGAGGGCTTTATGCGAATGTGAGGATCAATGCTGGTTTTTCATTCGATCTGCAATCTTGCAGTGTGTTTAGTGTAAAAATATATGTCCCATCAAATGGGATGGCTGGTACTCAAACCAATCAAATTGCGCTCAAACTTCAGAATGGAGATTTAGCAACACCTTGGTCAACACAATCCGAAATCATTAAACCTTTGGTGCTGGATCAATGGCAGACCATTCAGTTTGATTTTAAAACTGATCCATACATCAATTTAGATCCTAACTCGCCGAATCCAATGTCTAGGTTGGACTTTAATCGCATTGTTATTCAAGTTAATGGCGAAAACAATACATCAAAAGTAATGGCTTATTTGGATGATTTCTTTTATGAGGGTGCTGTGTCGGTATTTAAACAATTGGTGTGGTCAGATGAGTGCAATGGCAATGGGGCTGTAGACAGCAGTCTTTGGTTTGCGCAAACACAATTGCCAAATGGTAATGCTTGGTTCAACGGCGAGCTTCAACATTATACCAATCGAACAATCAATGCGAAACAGAACAATGGCTGTATGAGCATCACTGCCCTGAAAGAACAATTCACGGATCAGGCAGTGACTAAACAATATACCTCAGCACGATTAAATTCAAAATTTGCATTTAAGTTTGGTAGGGTTGAGGTGAGGGCTAAACTGCCTTTCGGAGTTGGTACATGGCCTGCAATTTGGATGCTGGGCAAAAACATCATTGAACCTGGTGCTTATTGGTCTAAGTCATATGGACAAGTGAATTGGCCAGCATGCGGTGAGATTGATATTATGGAACATTGGGGAAGCAATCAAAACTATGTGCAAAGCGCTATTCATACCCCATCAAGTTTTGGGAATACAATTAATTTAGGCGGCAGAATGATGGCAGATGTTGCCAATACGTTTCATGTTTATGCATTAGAGTGGACAGCATCAAAATTGGTGTTCAAGGTAGATGAGCAAGTTCATTACACTTACAGTCCAACAATTAAAGATGCTAATACATGGCCATTTGATCAAGAACACTATTTGTTGTTGAATGTTGCTATAAATCCGTCCATTGCTTCAAATTTTAATCAATCGTCCATGCTGATTGATTATGTCAGAGTTTACCAAGTGCCACAGTCTAATCTTACACAAACGACTTTACCCTTAAATACGGCCTATCCTAATCCAACAAGCGCTGAGGTTATGTTTCCTCAAATACAGGCCCCTGCTTCGATAAAAATCTTTTCATTATTGGGCATTGAATTGATGTCTGTCGATGTGACTTCAAATGAACAAAGCGTGGATGTTTCAGCATTGAGTCCAGGGACATACTTATTGCAAATTGTTCAAGACGGGCAAGTGAGTATTCAAAAATTAATAAAGGATTGATTCAATTGTAATGATCAAATAGCATTTTGCTGATTTCAGCTATAATGCCTTCAGCTTGTTTAGAAGACGTTTTGAAGTCATTCACAAACACACTCAAAAACAGTATGCCTTTTTGTGTTCTGATGATGCCGACGTCATTTATGGCGACATGTTTGGTGTCAGTAAAATAGGTGCCTGTTTTATGGGCTACTATCGTTTTAGAGGGTAGTCCACCTCTGATTCTATTAGGGCCAGTTGGGGTTGATTTCATGAGTTGATAAATGAAGTCAGGATTGGCGCCTTGCTTGTTGTAATTAAAATAAAATGCTAATAGCAATTGATTCATTTCAATTGGGCTTGAACAGTTGGCTCCTAATTGATTTTGATCCATGTTTCTGTAATTGCTTCTAACATGTAGATCTTTAAACCCTAATTGCTGATAGAATGCTTCTATGTTTTTGACACCTCCAACAGCGTCAATGATGAGGTCTGTTGTAATGTTGTCGCTCAATTGTATGGATGCTTCTATCGCTTGTTTTAAAGTAATGCTGAAGGGTTGTGTTTTACCATTTACGGTAGGACTGTATGTGTCGCGTTTGATGTCGTTACTGTCAATGAATAAGAGTGTGTCTAATCGGAGTTGTTTGGTATTCGCCAAATGCATGGCATATAGGGCAATAGGTAACTTGGCTACACTCATAATAACAAAGCTGTCTTGTCCTCGATAATTAAACACATTTGTTTGCTTAAACCAAGCTTGATGATCTGAAGAGACTTCAATGGTTTGACTGATAGTTGCAGAGTCTTGGTATGGCACGAAATGACAGGAGACACCAATTTTAGCGGATTGTTTGTCTAGAAATTTATAAATGGATTTAGACAATTGATCCGCATGTAAACTGCTCTGGCTGCTTGGTGTTTGAGCAAAGGTCTCTGTTGTAAAAATAAAGACACTCAAAATGGAAAGGACT
>JBEIKN010000250.1:0-2729 GCA_040379725.1 Flavobacteriales bacterium | reverse complement strand
TCTTTCACCTCAATTAAATGATTATGCCATCCGATTAGAAGCACACTACCACCATACAGCTTCTAAGCTAGATTTTGAATTGAGCTATCTCAATGTTGGACCAGATTTTAGAAGTTTTGGTGCACAAAGCAAAGATGTTAATTACGCGCTTGAAAACACATTGTTTAACCGTTACACCAATACACAAGTATTGAGGCAAATTGCTTTTATGGATGTATTGGGTCAATCAAGTATTTACAACAGAACCATCAGTACGCAATTGATGCCAGATAATATGCTCTATAACATTGCTCTGCCATATGGGACGGCGACTTTCAATAGGCAGGGTCTTGGTATCAATATAAAAAAGCAATTGCCTAAAAAACTCTATGCGGCTGTTAAATACAATCTATTGTCTGAAATCAGAGGTCAAGGTACTTTGGCCCTCAGACAATTCCAAAGCGTGCAAGGGACTGTATTAAAAACACTGTCCTTTAAGCATCCAATTCAATTGTCTTTGATGTATAAATACCAATCCAGTCAAAGACAAGCTGATCAAGACATAGAGTCTGTTGATTATCATTTGTCACATACGCTATTGGGTATTCAATACAATTTAATGGCTGACTTAGACTTGGTGTTCAACTATGGGGTATTGATGAATAAAGGCTATGAATTTTCAGGCGATAGAAATGCCTATACAGAATTGGTTTATTTCAATAAGGTCAACTATCACTTGAAGCAACAAATGAGCAGTCTGGGCTTGAAATATACTTTTGGGCCAAAGGCATATTTGTCTACCTATTTTCAAAAGTTTGATTACCTGAATCAAGCGCAATCCAACTTAAATTATAAGCTTACTCAATTTAATGTGCTGTTTAACCAATTATTTTAACATGAAAAAGTCATCGATCTTAATTTTATCAAGTCTATTTGTATTGATGTCTGCTTGTCGCAAAGACAATACATTTGATGGTCCTAGCATAGTCGAGCTCAATTCGACCTTTAAACTTAATTCTGTGTTTAAAGCCAGTAAAGACAGTGTTGATTTTTCGGCTTCAGAAACCGTTCATTTTTCCGCGCAGTTCAACAAAATTGTTACTTGGAAACTTATGGTGCATGGGACACAGAGTAAAGCGGTTAAGGTATTTCAGGGTCAGTCTAAACAACTTGACATCAGCAATACTTTTTGGAATGGTTCAACTACTATTTTCCCAGTCTTTAAACAAGAACTTTGTAAAGCAGAATTGATTATTCCAGAAACCCATGATACCTTTAAATGCGATGTGTATGCTCAAAGTTCAAAATTAAACCAAGGCTTATTGGTCACAGATTTTGAATCAGGTATGAATGCCAATTGGACCAAGTTTATTCAAACTGGGGCTAACATGGATTTTAAAATTAAATCGGATGTGTATGCGGCACAAGGCGCTAGTTACTTGAATATGGCTGGCACTGTAAACTGGGATTGGTTAATTGGTTTGATTGATTTTGTGCCCAAAGCGATCAATCCAAGTTATTTAGTATATCCGCTTAACAGCAATCCTCAAACAGTGTACTTTAATTGTTTGGTCTATGGTGATGCTACAGTTCAGAATCCTTCGATCATACTTTTCCAATTTAAAGAAGATGAGAATGCTGATGGTGTGATCAATGCTAACGCAGATGATGAATACGATTTGCAGGTTAAAGTTGATTGGACAGGTTGGAAATTAGTGTCTGTAAGGTATACTGATATTGTTACTTTGGTCAATGGTTCGCCTACAACCCCAAATGGCAACGCAGTGCACAATCCTGATAAAATCGGTAAAATTTCAATGTTGCATTTGGCAGATAAAACAGGTGGATTTGCCTCGACTAAAATTGATTACATCATGTTTTCAGACAACCAACCCATTCAACCATAATGCAAGGCAAACTTTGGGTATTCATATTGCTGATATTAGGCGCTTGCAAGTCAGTTGTTAAGCCGAGTGTAAAAGCCTTGTATGATCAAGATACAGCAACAGATACCAATCAATTGAACGGTTACACGGCCGTTGAAGTATACCAAGATATTATAGACCGATCAGTATGGGTATCTCCTGAATTACAGTGTGTGAAGATGAATTATTCTGATTCAACTGTGTTTGCAGGGAAGGGGTCTATTCAATTGAAATGGGATAAGATCAAAGGGGGTTGCCAATGGATCGGCATAGGCTTTGGATGGAACAATTGGATGTCAAAAGATTTCTCTGATGTATATGCCATGGCGAGCATTCAAATGGCTGTTAAATCAGCTTCTGGGAGTTTTAATAATTTGCCGGTGGCATTTGCTTTTGAAGATTATGCAGGTACTCAAAACTATTATGGTTTTCAGGCCTATTTAGCGCCAAAAGGCTTTTCTGATTCTTCATGGACCATCCTAAAAATTCCTTTACAAAAGTTTAATTTATCTGACGGAAAATTTGAGTTAGATAATGTAAAACAATTCATCATTCAGCTAGAGGCAGATGGTGAGATTTATATAGATGACATTAAAATAGTTAGAAATGAATCGCAGGCAAAATAAGTTTATAAGTTGCTTATTACTGATTGTTTGTCAAACAACGGTGCTTTATGCTCAGTCAAATCGATTGACAGATGCTCAATTGTGGCAAATGGTAAAACTAATGAACGTTGAAGAGAAAGCCGGTCAAATGACTCAGATTGATCTTGGCGTTGTCGCTAAAGGCGAAATTTGTCAATTGAGCTGGCCTCAAAGTATAGAT
>JBEIKN010000249.1:0-2772 GCA_040379725.1 Flavobacteriales bacterium | reverse complement strand
ATACCAAATATCCTGTGATTGATATGATGTCAGAACAAAAAGCCATCACCCAAAAAGGTGGCACAATGCGCTTAGGCGCTTATGATTGTCAGATCAGCAAAGGCTCATTGGCCAGCAAGATTTATGGCAAATCCAAAATCAGTGAAAGACACAGACACCGTTACGAATTCAACAGCAAATACACCAAGGATTTCGAAAAACATGGCATGCAAATCACAGGTATCAATCCTAAAACTGGTTTGGCCGAAATCGTTGAAATTGCAAAACACCCATTTTTTATTGGTGTGCAGTTCCATCCTGAATTAAAAAGTACGGTTGAAAATCCACACCCAATTTTTGTTAAATTCATCAAAAAAGCATTAGAGTCAAAAGCTTGAACGCTGTTGAACAATACTTCCAGTCTGCTCCTCAAGTAGCTCAAAACCACCTCAAGGCAATGCGTTCTTTGGTGTTTGAATTGTTGCCAAATGTTGAGGAGGCCATCAAATGGCAAATGCCCACACCCTTGTACAAAGGCAATTTGATCCATTATGCTGCGCATAAAAAGCATTTAGGCATCTATCCAAGGCCTAAAGCCATAGAACATTTTAAAGACAGATTAATGGGCTATAGTTGTACGAAAGGTGCGATACAAATTCCGTATAGCAGTCCATTCCCTAAATCGTTAATTAAAGACATTCTACTTTTTAGAATAAAAGAACAAGATGCCTCTGAGTAACATTTGTTACAAGTCTTTTTTAATTAAACACATAATATTGTGTCATGGATGATCATTTTTGGAATGAGCGATACAAACAAGCAGCTTATTCATACGGGCAAACAGCCAATGCATTTGTACTGGAACAATTGAATACTTTACCAATTGGCAATTTACTATTTGCTTGTGAAGGTGAAGGCAGAAATGCAGTATATGCTGCAAGCAAAGGACACACTGTATATGCCTTTGACATGAGTGTTGAAGGTAAAAACAAAGCCTTAAACTTGGCTCAATTGCATCATGTAAACATTGAATTCGAAGTGGCCAATGCGGCGAGTATTGAATATCCTGAGTCATCATTTGATGCAGTGTTTTTAATCTATGCTCATTTACCTTCTCCGATTAGACAACACTTGCATCGTAGAATTACTCAATGGCTCAAACCCAATGGCATTGTAATATTGGAAGCATTTCAAAAAGCACAATTAGGTAATGCTTCTGGTGGTCCTAAAGACCCTGACATGTTATACAGCAAGGCCCTATTAGAACATGATTTCAGTGAATTACACATCATAGAAAACGCTTACCATCAAGTTGAATTGAATGAAGGATCATACCATATTGGCAAAGCAAACATCATTCGCATGATTGCAAAAAAAATGGCTTTGTAACAAAAGTTACAGAACACATCACGAGACGCTCATAAATTTGTACTATGAAATGGCTACTGCATCGCAAACATCTATTCATTGGCATAAGTTTAGGACTTGCAGCAGGTTATGCATACTACCATTTTATAGGCTGTGCATCTGGCACTTGTGCCATCACATCCAAACCTTTGAACAGTTCGCTTTATGGCGGTTTAATAGGTTTGTTAATCAGCGATATTTTTAAGAACAAAACATATGAATAAAATTGTAATCGACGTTAGAAGTCAAGAAGAATTTATGGGTGGACATGTCATTGGTGCAATCAACATCCCCTTAAATGAAATTCCAGAAAAGATCAATTCAATTAAAGCGATGGGCGATGGCATTGTATTGTGTTGTGCCTCGGGCAACAGAAGTGGTCAAGCTCAAAGATTCTTGATGGCACAAGGCATAGAATGTATTAATGGTGGTTCTTGGTTAGATGTTCAATAATATGTTACAAGCACTTAAACAATTATTCGGATTTGGGCCCAAAGTAGACTATAAAGCACTGGTTAATCAAGGAGCCATTATTTTAGACGTAAGATCTAAATCAGAATTCCAATCAGGTCATATAAAAGGTGCTATCAACATTTCTGTTGATGCATTAAACAATCAATTAGCTCAACTAAAAGATAAAAACAAACCCATTATTACCTGTTGTGCAAGCGGTATGCGCAGTGCTGCTGCTAAAAACATCCTTAAATCAAACGGCTATCAAACAGTCCACAATGGAGGCTCTTGGATGAGTTTACGCAATCAATTAAATTAAGTATGTTCATCAAACAAAGAATACTATCTGGATGGAACTTTAGCCGTGTCATTTATTTGATTATGGGTGTATTGATGTGCATCCAATCATGGATGATGAAGGAATATTTAATGACCATCATGGGGCTTTATTTTGCGGCCATGGGTTTATTTGGCTTTGGCTGTGCCTCTGGCAATTGCTTTGGCAATCAATGTGAACGAAAATAATATGAGAACAAGAACATTTACCATCCTTGCCTTTTGGGGCGTATTGATGACTGCTTGTCAAATGCAAGCAAAATCTGATGAGCAAAAACAACGCTTATCTGCAATAGAATTTAATCAGGCCATTCAAAGTGCCTCTAATATCATTGATGTGCGATCAAGTTCAGAATTTGAATCTGGTCATATCAAAGGCGCAAAAAACATTAATTGGAATGACGATGGTTTTGAACAAAACATCGCCCAATTCAAAAAAGATGATTCCATTTTTGTGTATTGTCTAAGTGGAGGTCGAAGTGGCCAAGCTGCAGCATTTATGCGTCAAGCTGGTTATACCCATGTATTTGAATTGGATGGCGGCATGATGGCTTGGCGATCAAATCAATTACCTGAAGAAGCTGGATCTGCTAAAGT
>JBEIKN010000248.1:0-2791 GCA_040379725.1 Flavobacteriales bacterium | reverse complement strand
TGTAAATGGTCTTTGACTGAAATCAACAGAGGTCACAATGCCATAGCGGATATCAGCACCCAATCTTTGGGCTTGTTTTTTAAAGTTATCCATCATAACTGGTCCCATGATGCCATCAGGATAACCAGGGTAATTTTCTACTTCAGTAGTAATGGTAAGTTGTCCGCCTGGTTGTATACCTTCATACATAACAGGTTTCATTTCGGCACGCGCAGCATATATGGCTGCAGTAAAACCAGCAGGTCCGCTACCAATGATTAAACATTCAACATTTTCTATCTCTTGATTCATACTTGCAAAATAATTTATTTTTGATCGATATCACAAATAGAAATCAACAAATTAACCATCATTTTATACCCATTTTATGAGCGTTTATTCAGTATGCCAAAACTCACCCCAAAATAGATATCAGTGCCATTGATGTTGTTGTTTTTAAGTTGGCTAAGTAAATTGTCTGAGCCAAAAAATACGGGACCCATTCTGAAGTATAAGCCCATTCTGGATTGTCTGTAATCATTCATTAAGGCTAGAGGTAAGGCAAATTCGAATCTTTTGGATTCAATTCTTGGCATAATGGCCAAATAAGAAGCCCTGCGCATGCCCATGGTTTGACGACCTCTCATATCTTGGGTCCAGTTCAAACCAATAAAAAACATTTTGAAAAGGTTGTAATCCAACTGTATGTTTAAGGATGTAGGCAAGGTATTGCTGATGTTTATTTTGTTTGAATCAATAGTAAACAATGTCCTTAAAACACTGTCTGTATAGCGCAGGCCTTGCTCTGAACCAGCATTCCATGCCTGAGCAAAAGCAGGTGTGAAGTGCATGGTTTGATTGCCACTGTTGTTTTGAATTCGGCTATGAACCAAATCGCTGCCGTAGTTAACTTTTCCCCAATCCAATAAGCTGATGCCTGTTCTTAGTTTATAAGTGGCGTATTCTGATTGGCTGCTCTTGAATTCAAATGAGGCCCCTATATCATAGGCCAAGCTTTTCCCTTGAATAGCTTGATTCAAATAATTGGTGTTTACACGATTAAGATTGTTGAATTGTTCAGGATCAGAATAGGCATATTCTAAATCGGTTTGCCCAAATACAATAGAATCTGTGCCATCTGCTTTTACTTGCAAACCTCTGTTTTTAATAAATGCGGTAGCATAGCCCATGACCAATTTGGGTGTAACACCCACCTTTAACAGGATTTTTTCTGAGTTGATGATTGATTTAGCAATAGTTAGGCCCAAAGTGCCGTATGCATTGGCTTGAATACTGAAAGCATTGTCCCCAAAGGTTTGTCCAACTTGGAATTGATTAGGCCCACTGTATGAGAAAGTGCCGTTTGAACTGTCTACACCATATCGCGCAAGTCTAGCTAATGGTTCAGCGACATTGTTGATTTGAAAATTAACTGTGTTGATGTATTGCAAACCAAGGGCGAATCCTGCCGGCAGCTGAAACATGATGCCAGGTGCTTTGGTTTGGTAATACAGATTAAAGTTTTTAGACCTACCATTGACCTGTTCTTTTATCCAGTTGTCATTAAAAATGATACTGCCATTGCTGTTTTTGTATTGAGCAGGCACCTTGCCACTGATCAAATCAAAAAGCGAAAAAGGGGCAGAAAGGCTCAAGTAGTCGTTGTTGAAGCCAAAGCCCACTGTAGCTGTGTTGATATACAATTTATGTCGGCTATTAGCAATATTAGCTGGGTTTAAATTGCATTGGTGGATGCCACCATAATTACTGTGCTGTAAGCCAAAATAGGTTTGAGCTTTTGCAGTAAATTGAACGGTCGATAAAAGGACAATAAATAATGTTTTCAGTTGCTTCATGATTGAATTTTTAAAGTTACATTTGCAAAACATGCAGTCAGAAACCTTTAAGAAATTAGCAATCGGCTCAGCTTTTGTTACTGGACTTACAGTGGCTTTAGGCGCTGTAGGAGCTCATTGGTTTAGCCAACAATCTGTAAGCGAAAAAGCCATCGATATTTACAATAAAGCTACGCTGTATTTATTGCTGCATTCTATGGTAGTGTGCATCATATGCATGCTCAAAGTTAAGACTAATTTGGCGATTTCTCCAAGACCATTATTGCTTATGTTTTTGGGCGCTTTATTGTTTTCTTTTTGTGTGTATTTAGTTGCCTTTTCTTATATGCCACAGTTAGGTCATTTCAAAGTTGCCGGCATGATTGCGCCAATTGGCGGTATTTTAATGATTATCTCTTGGATGGATTTGTCTTTTGCCCTTTCAAAAGCCCTATGATAGAGTTATTGATGGTTAGGCATGCACATTATGTCATTGAAACCGGCAAAACGCATAAAGAAAGCCATTTGACTTTGCTAGGGTATGAACAATGTGAGCAATTATCCAATAAGATCAAAGCCGTTAATCAGACATATGATCTAGGATTTTGCAGCAATTTGCAAAGAGGTCAAGACACACTAAAAACTTTGCAAAGCCATGGTATAGTGATCCATTCCACTCATGTTTATGGATACGAATCCATGAACAATGGCCAAGAAATTATTGATTACCTAAATGCCCATGTCAAAGATGGTCAAAAGGTGATTTGGGTAGGCCATAATCCAGTGCTAGAGGAATTGTATTATCAATTGAGTGGAAATATCATAGGACTTGGACATTGCCAAGGAGCTTACTTTACATTTGTGGATACCATAGCGGCTAAATCAGCCAAATTAATAGCAGATATACACCTATAAGCATGGTTGAAGAAGCGCTTACATCAGAATTGTATGTTGAGGTTCTATTGCCTTTGCCGCTG
>JBEIKN010000247.1:0-2793 GCA_040379725.1 Flavobacteriales bacterium | reverse complement strand
TTCTGGGAGTTTTAATAATTTGCCGGTGGCATTTGCTTTTGAAGATTATGCAGGTACTCAAAACTATTATGGTTTTCAGGCCTATTTAGCGCCAAAAGGATTTTCTGATTCTTCATGGACCATCCTAAAAATTCCTTTACAAAAGTTTAATTTATCTGATGAAAAATTTGAGTTAGATAATGTGAAACAATTCATCATTCAGCTAGAGGCAGATGGTGACATTTTTATAGATGATATTAAAATAGTTAAAAATGAAGCGCAGTCGAAATAAGTTTTTAGGATGGTTAATACTGATAGTTTGTCAGACAACGGTGCTTTCTGCTCAGTCAAATCGATTGACAGATGTACAATTGTGGCAAATGGTAAAACTAATGACCGTTGAAGAGAAAGCCGGTCAAATGACTCAGATTGATCTTGGCGTTGTCGCTAAAGGCGAAATTTGTCAATTGAGCTGGCCTCAAAGTATAGATACTCAAAAACTCAAATTGGCCATTCAAAAATACCATGTTGGCTCAATCCTTAATGTAGGATGTGGCAGTGGTACAATGTCAATGGAGCAATGGAAGACCATCCTTCAACAGATTCAGTTTTACAATCAGCGATACAGTGGACTTGCTATCCCAATCATTTATGGGATTGATGCCATTCATGGGGTGAACTATACCCAAAAGGCCACCTTATTTCCACAACAAATTGCTCAAGCAGCAACTTGGAATCCTGAATTGGTTCAATCTGTTTACGAAGCAACTGCTTATGAGCTTCGTGCCAGTGGATTGCCTTGGAATTTTTCACCAGTATTGGATATTGGTCGACAACCTTTATGGTCGCGTTTCTTCGAAACCTTTGGGGAGGATGTTTGTTTGGCCAAAGCCATGACCCAATCTGCCATTATCGGATTGCAAGGCCCCCATTCTGATATTGACCAAACCCATGTGGCGGCATGCATGAAACATTTTTTAGGCTACAGTGCCTCACTGTCAGGTCATGACCGAACCCCTGCTTGGATTTCAGAGAGAGAGTTAAGGACCTATTTCTTGCCGACCTTTAAGAAAGCGATTGATCTTGGCGCCAAGACCTTAATGGTCAATTCAGGAGAAATCAATGGTGTGCCTGTGCATGTTAATGCAGAGCTCCTAACCAAATTGTTGAGACAAGAATTGGGTTTTAAAGGGCTTGTAGTTACCGATTGGGAAGATATTTATAAATTGGTGGATGTTCATAGAGTAGCAGCCAATAAGCATGAGGCTGTTTTAAAAGCGATTAATGCTGGTATTGATATGAGCATGACGCCCAATGATTTTGCCTACACAGAGGCTTTAATAGATTTAATTAGGCAAGGTCAACTAAGGATGTCTCGCATTGATTCTTCGGTGTTTCGTGTTTTAAAATTAAAGAATGATTTGGGCTTGATGCATTCAGTCCCTGAAAAAGCCTATCCTCAGTTTGCTTCTAAGTCGCATGCTGATTTAAGTTATCAGGTTGCATCTGAAAGCATTACCTTGCTTAAAAACACCAATGATCTTTTGCCTTTAAAGGCCGGTCAATCTATTTTTGTATGTGGACCATCGGCTCATTCTTTAAATGCGTTAAATGGCGCATGGACGCATACTTGGCAAGGGATTGACACTGCCTTTAATACCCAAGGTAAATGGACTGTTTTACAAGCCCTTCAAAGAAAATCTTTTAAGACATCGTATGTACTTGATTACACTAAAGCAATGGCGAATGGGTTTAAAGATTATGCAAAGCAAATCAAACAATCCAATTGTATCGTGATTTGTTTGTCTGAGCAGCCTTCAACAGAAGTTCCAGGTAATATTAATGATTTAACACTGCCTGATGAGCAAATTCAATTGGTAAAAGCCTTAAAGCGATTAGGTAAGCCAATTGTGTTAGTGTGTTCATTCAATCGACCACGCATTATCCGATCAATTGAACCAGATGCTTCTGCCATTCTATACGCCAATTTGCTCAGCGATGAAGGTGGAAGAGTGATAGCAGATTGTATTGATGGTAGTATCAATCCGAGTGGTAAATTACCGTTTACATATCCGCGCTACACCAATGATTTGGTGCATTATGATCGCAAGCATTCAGAAGACTTGAATGTAGATTTTACTTTTACAGCCTATAACCCACAATTTGACTTTGGTTTTGGTTTAAGTTATACGCAATTTCAGTATTCAGATTTAAGGGTTTCAAATGATTCAATGTTAAAGCACACGGATAGTATTGAGCTGTATGTCAGGGTTAAAAATATTGGTCAACGACCTGGTAAAGAAGTAGTTCAATTGTACCATTCAGATTTGGTGGCCTCTGTTACACCTCCCGTAAAACAGTTGCTCGATTTTAAAAAAATAGCCTTACAGCCTATGGAGGAAAAGCATTTGGTGTTTAAAGTGCGCAGAGAAGCTTTGTCTTTGATCAACCAATACAATGTCAGCGTTACTGAACCCGGCGTATTTAAATTTCAAGTTTCACAATTAAGCACCTTAGTGTATGTTCAATAAGTTTATAATCATTTGTTTTTGCCTAATAGGATTGTTTGCCTGTAAACAGTCTGATCCGCCTGCATTGGATAAAGAAAAGGGCGATTTGTATTTTTCTGGTTATTACTGGAACTATAAAAATAAGCCAACACCTGCTGGTCCTGGTCCTAATTATTTTTTAGGAGACAAACAGGCCGCTTGGGTTGATTCTGCTGGTCGTTTGCATTTGACCATTCAAAAAATAAACAATCAATGGGTGTGTAGCGAGCTCATCAGTGTTAAAAGATTTGGTTATGGGACCTAT
>JBEIKN010000246.1:0-2801 GCA_040379725.1 Flavobacteriales bacterium | reverse complement strand
GACTGTATGTGCTGTCCATCACTTCGCTGCGGTAAAAATCTTCAAAATGACTGCCATTCGCTCGACTCATCATTCGAGTGAAATAAAAGTATTTGCCATCTAGGGTTAAACCTGGCCAGTATTCACCATTGGCCGTGTTGACATTTGGTCCCAAATTAATGGGCTCAAAAGGCACCGGATGACTGTATAAATATTTCAATTGATCAAGATTGGCTATGATTTTTTTGGCTTCTTCTTCGTAGCGAGCACTGCGTCTTATTTTTGCAGTTAAGTATGTGTTTAGAGATGTTCTAGCATCGTCAAACTGCATTAACATGCGTTGGCAACGGCCGATAGAAAAATAGATGCTAAGGTTTTCAGGTTCAAGCTCTAGCGCTTTATTGAGTGAGTATAAGGCATTTTTAAAATCTTTTAATTCATATTCAATTTGACCTTTATACTCCCATAATTTTGCATAGGTGCTGTCCTTTTTGATGCCTTTTTTACAAAGGTCTAAAGCTTTGTATGGGGAGCCCCCTGGTTTCATGAGTTCTAAATAAGCTTCTTCTGCATATTTGTCAACTGGGTTGTCTTTTTCTGAACCTTTGTGTTGAGCTTTACAGCTGCTGAAAATTAAGAGGCCAATCAGGCAAAAAAGTAGTTTTTTATGGTTAAGTGTCATGTGATTTGTGCTTATAACGATGGGGTCTGTTGAGTTATTGTATGGCGCTTCGTTTGCCCAATTCAATAACGGCCATGTCTTTTAATTGGCCATTGTCTATACTGAATTGAATCATTGTGCGCATGTGATGAAAACCGTGTCTTCCGGCGGCACCGGGATTTATGAATAAAACAGGGATGTCTGGATCTTTCATTACCCTTAAAATATGGCTGTGACCGCTAACAAATACTTTTGCGCCAGATGTTTTGATCAGTTGTTTAACGCCAGGTTTGTAATGCCCCGGATAACCGCCAATATGGTGCATGATAACACTCAACCCTTCGCATTCAAATGTATTGGTGAGTGGAAAGATCTGTCGGATGTCCTGGCCATCAATGTTGCCATACACCCCTTGAATAGGTTTCTTAAGCGATTCTATGCTTCTGATTAAGTCCATGTTGCCCCAATCTCCTGCATGCCATACCTCGTCAGCCTTTTCGACATGATTGAGAATAGAGGCTTCGTTGCAACCATGGGTATCACTCAACAATAAAATCTTTTTCACTTACGGCAAAATAATTCTTTCTTTGCTAAATAAAAAAATAAATGAGCTATATTCTGTTGGCCCTCACCATTTTGATGTCTTTGATGGCATTCAACCAACCTATTTTCTTCGAGAAATGTTTGTTCAGGCCCTATGCCATTAAGCATCAACAACAGTATTGGCGTTGGGTCAGTGGAGGGTTTACCCATGCTGATTATGGCCATTTAATTGTCAACATGCTCTCGTTTTATTTTTTCGCAGAGTATGTACAAACCTATTACGATGACTTGTTGCCCTTGCCAGCAGGCATTTTGTTTGCTTGCTTCTATCTCCTAGCGATTGTTATGAGCAGTATGTTTGATTACTACCGTTATCAAGATCAATTTGCTTATTCAGCTTTGGGGGCTTCTGGGGCTGTCGCGGCGGTGATTTTTTCATTCATTTTATTCAATCCATTTCAGTCCATCTATTTATATTATGTGATCAAAATTCCAGCCTGGTTGTTTGGGGTGCTGTATTTATTTTATGAATACAAAATGGCTCAAAAAGGTCGAGATAATATCGGACACAATGCGCATTTTTTTGGGGCAATATTTGGCTTTTTCTTTCCGATTATTTTAAAGCCACAATTAGCACTGATGTTTGTCCAACAATTTCAGGATGTTTTGAGTTTCATACTAAAGTAAAGAATTATACGTTATACTTTTTTCCGCATGAACCAATTACTACTTAGCCAAATTGGCCAGAATCTTCAAACAGCGTTATCGCATCAATTTAATATTGATCAAGATCGTGTTCAACAAATGGTAGAGGAGCTCAAAGGCGCTCTTCAAGACGGGTTAAAGCAATTTGTGATCAAAAGTGGGAGCAAAGAGCTCGAGGACTTAGTGACCAATGCAAAGCCTTTTCAAGGTTCCGGATTCCAAGCATATATGAATGCCCTGTTGGGTAAAATACTCGTAGAAAAATCGAATGTTCAGACTGATTTGGCTCCTCAATTGGCTGATTTTGCCTCAAGATTCTTGGTTGAAGACATTCAAAAAGCGTTTAAAGCTTCAGGTGAAGCCGCAGACTTTGATGGGGTGTGCAATTTTCTACAGGTCGATAAGAACCTTTTGAAAATGATCAATTCACCAATGGGTAAAATGTTCGGGAAATTGTTTTAGCAGACCAAAGTGCCTACTTTTTCGCCCTTCATCAATTTTTGAAGGTTACCATGTTTGTTCATGTCAAATACCAAAATTGGCAACTTGTTTTCTTGACACAATGTAATGGCGGTTAGGTCCATTATGCTTAGGCCTCTTTCATACACTTCAGCAAACGTGATGGTATCAAACTTAGTGGCGTCACTGTGTTTTTCAGGGTCAGCGGTGTATACACCATCTACTCTAGTGCCTTTTAAGATCAAGTCGGCTTCTATCTCAACCGCTCTGAGCGATGCTGCAGTATCGGTAGTGAAATAAGGGTTGCCAGTGCCAGCACCAAAAATCACAACGCGACCTTTTTCAAGATGCCTCACGGCACGTCTTCTAATAAAAGGTTCGCAAATTTGTTCCATTTTAATGGCTGATAAGAGCCTGGTTTTAACTTGGATTTTTTCGAGCGCACCTTGTAAAG
>JBEIKN010000245.1:0-2814 GCA_040379725.1 Flavobacteriales bacterium | reverse complement strand
ATGCAGCAAATCCTTTAACAGGGGATATACCAGCCGTTAAATCGGCTTTACTAAACAAATTGGTAGAGGCGTCAACATAGACGTCTCCTTGTTGTTTAAACATTGGCATAGGATTGCGGTTGGGTGTATAAAAAACAGCTTTACATGAACCAAAGAGCACTACAATGCTTAAAAGTATTAGTGTAAATATTGTTTTTTGTTGGTTATACATGATACAAATTTACAAGTTTGTGCTTAGATTTGTGAGTAAACGTATGAATTTGGTGTTGAGTTTTTTCTGATGCTTTACTGGCACCATTTTTGGACAGATATAAAAAAATGATGAAGCATTGTTTAGCGGCTTTTTTAATGGTTTATTGTGTGTTGTTAATGGCTCAAAATCCAAGCGATGCTCAATACTGGTTAAAACAAATTGATTTCGAACAAAATCGTGTGGATTTAATTGATGGCGACATTGACGACAGTTTAATGATTGGCAATGCAGAACAAAACCAATTAGCCACTGGGTTATACATTCATGGGATTAACCGTTTGCAAGCTTCTGTCATGCACATGAATGGGCCCATTCAATTGCAACATGCACGCGCGCTTTACGAATACTGTAAAAAGATCAAGTATGATCAAATCATCCATTTATCTTCTTCACAAAAACAGTTTGCCATTTTAAATGCTTTATTCAATGGCAACAATGATCAAAAAACCCTTGACTTACTCAAGCATGATATCAAGTCTGGCATCGAATTGATTGATGCAGTTAACATCAAACCGTTTGCAAAAAATTATTGGTTGTATGCGGCTAAATACAATCCTACAGATGTGTTAAATGCTTTTAAAAATCTTGCCTATACGCCCATAGGTAGCGATGTATTATTGTCGCTTTGTCGTATTGATCCAGGCGCTATTAAACAATACTTTGGTTCTAATCATATGATTGATAGGGCGATTAAAAACTCTAAAGACAGCATAGCTATTTTAATTTATCATATTTACAATACCTATGGTACGCAATCAAAGGCTTTTGCCTTATTGGATGCTATTGTCAACAAAGAATTGCGATTGGATCAAGCTGAAGCTTTGTCAAAAAAACCGCGCGAATTTGTTTGGTATTTATTGCAATTGAAAAAACGTGGCAATTTATTGGCAGAGTATACAGTCGATAAAGAAATTGAAAATTACTGCATGGAAAAAGTGGTAGAAATCAATTTGAGACATGAGGATAAAGACGATTACAGATTTCAACCAATTGCTTCTGATAATGCTTATGAGATTTATGCTGCAATGGTGTATTGTCCGCAAGAAATTTTCACATCGACGTTTTTGGGCATGTACAATCGCATGATGGCACAACGCAAAGAGACTTCAGGTTTTGAGTTTTTAAAGGCCATGAATTTTAATCATTTTAGAGTGTTTATTAAGCAGTGTGCAGGTTATAATAAATTGGATGATTTTTTCTCGACCATGTCAGGTTATGAAATTGAAAAATTGATTGGCATGTTTGCCTCAAAGTTATACGATAATGGGGGCGATCTTGGTCCGGCTGTAGATGTTGCAGATACCTATGGGAGTTTGAATAATGAACATTTTAAAGGGTTTTTTATCACCACCATTAAATCTGAACTTAAATGGTGTGTAGAACAAGGCAATGTGCATGGACAAAAATTATATGGTTTGCTTTTAAAGCTGTGTGGCGGAACTTTAAGTTATGATTTGCCTTTTACGTTTCAAATACCGAATTTAGATCGTGTGAGCCATGCTGTATTGTTTCCGGATGGTACGCACATTCAGCAGCATTTCTTTTTTGATGACGAAGATGGCGAAAATGCCTTTAACCATTGGTTGACCATGTATCCGAGTAACCTTTATAAAAAAGAGGACAAAGGGACTTATGTGGTGTTTAAGACCATTGCTGGTAATAAAATGGAGATCTACGCCAACAAACCTGCACAAGAGATTGAAGGCAGACAACAGTTACAAGCCTATTTTGAACAACGCAAACGCTTTCCGGATTTGATTGTGCATAGGGGACATTCGTATTACATTGACAATACTTTGAATCAAATGACCAATAGCAACAAGGTGGCTATTTTAGGCAGTTGTGGTGGCTATCAGAACATCAGCAAAGCCATGGAAAATGCTTTTGATGTGCAAATCATTAGCACCAAACAAGTTGGTACCTTGGCGGTGAATACTGTGCTGATTCAAGAAATTACAGAACAAATTCGATTGGGCAAAGATTTGATTTGGGCAGATATTTGGCAACAAGTGAGCCTTAAATTGAAAGACAATGTACAGTTTAAAGATTACATTCCACCCTACAAAAACTTAGGCGCCCGCTTCATCAAAGCGTATGATGCTTTATGAGGTATGATTGGTTGGCGAGGACGCCGAACCAATCGCTCTAAGAATAGCAATCTCTAACCCCTAAACCCTAACCCCTTGAGAAAGGATTTAGGCAATAGTGGTAGTAAGTATAGTCTCAAGGGTGTTCTTCAGCCTTGCAAAAAAAATTAAGTAAACAGATTCAATAAATCACAACTTTTTCTGTGATCAAATGTTCATTGATATTGAAGTTGAAAAAGTAAATGCCTTTGGGTAGACTTATACTCTTAATGTTCTTCTGTACTGTAATGATCTTGCCTGTTATATCTGATATTTGAAGTATGAATTGATTTTCTGCTTTAATGAATATTTGTTCGCTTGATGGATTGGGAAACAATTGAATATTATAATCAATTAATTGGTAAGTTAATATCCCAAGTTTGTTGACATTGTATGTGTTACTGCTTTTATTGCAGTATCCTTTTTTGGCTGCTT
>JBEIKN010000244.1:0-2825 GCA_040379725.1 Flavobacteriales bacterium | reverse complement strand
CTCATCTAAAATGCTTTGATTGATGATGGCTTTTTCAAACAATTCCAGACCAAATTGAATGTCTTCTCTTTGCTTTGATTGTATCCCCTCAATTTTAAATTTTTTCTGATCATAAAACTGATTGATGGTTGAAACAATGCTTTTTAAGACATCGGCCGAATCATCATCCCAACAGATGTATTCGTCTTCCATATTCTGTGTAAACAATTCAAACTCATTGAATAAAAACTCATACAGTTGAATCATGAAATCTTTTTGCACTTCAGGGCTAGGCTCATCAAAAACAGAATAATCAATAAAGAAGTCGTATTGAACCAAATCAATGAACAATCGGTTAAACAATTCTCCGTACTTTCTCCAATCAAATGGCAATTTAGCAGTGTATTGTTCATAGTCCGCATCTTTTACCATGGTTTGATAAAAAGACAGACGGTCTATAAACTGAGTATTTCGGATGACTTGTTTATTGGGGAAATACTTTTCTGACTCAATGGCTCTCTCACTTTCTAAAAAATGATTGAAATCGTCCAAAAAAGACAAGTTGAAATAATAAAATTGATAAAAGGTTTTAAATTGTTGCTCTAGAGCCTTTTGAAAAACAGGGATTGATTGGGCTTCTTGCTGTTTATAGGCATATAAATTTTGAAGCACCTTGATACGAATATTCCTTCGCGATAACATGTATGAACGTAATTGGACCGCAAAGATAAGATTAAATTCGAGATTAGACAACAATTAAACCATCAACTGACTTGACCCCAAAAATCATCTTTTTGTTTTGATTTAAGGAAGTTCAATAGCCCAACATTTTCTTGCTTTTGCAAAAACGGATCTTGCCCTAATACATATGCTGCCGCGCGTTTAGCTAAATCAATGACTTCATTATCAACACCAATATCCAATAATTTAAATTCAGGCAATCCACTTTGTCGGGTCCCCATCATATCGCCCGGACCTCTTAACTCTAAGTCCACCTGGGCAATTTCAAACCCATTATTGCTCTTACACATGGTGTCTATACGTTTTTTAGCATTGGGATTTAAATCGTCTTTGGTCATTAAGACACAATAACTTTGTTCAACACCACGCCCAACTCTTCCCCTTAACTGATGCAGCTGAGATAAACCAAATCGATTGGCATCTTCAATAACCATTACACTTGCATTCGGCACATTGACACCAACTTCAATGACTGTTGTTGAAATCAATATTTGCGTCAGCCCTTCTTTGAAACGTTTCATTTCAAGGGCTTTAACATCTGATTTCATCTTCCCATGTAAGATGCTGATCTGGTATTTAGGCACTGGGAAATAGTTACAGACAACATCGTATCCATTCATCAAATCATTTAAATTCAATTTTCCAGATTCTTCAATCAATGGATAAACGATATACACCTGACGACCTTTTTTGATTTCTTGATCTAAGAAAGCCATCACATGGCTACGGTTTTTTTCATGTTTGTGTATGGTCTTGATGGATTTTCTATTTTTAGGCAATTCATCAATCACAGACACATCTAATTCACCATGAATGGTCATAGCCAAGGTTCTAGGAATAGGCGTTGCTGTCATAACCAATACATGGGGTTGTACTGGGTATTTTTTCCAAAGACCGGCCCTCTGCGCTACGCCAAAACGGTGTTGCTCATCAATAATGGCAAGGGCTAATTGTTTGAAATGAACATCTTCTTCAATTAATGCATGTGTCCCTATTAAAAACTGAATTGCGCCTGATTTTAGATCCTCAATAATTGACATCCGTTTGCGCTTAGACGAAGAGCCGGTTAACAATTCAACCCTTACTGGCAAATGCTGAAGTTGGTCAGAGATACTAATATAATGCTGAGTCGCTAAAATCTCTGTAGGCGCCATCAAACAGGCTTGCATAGCATTATCAGCACAAAGCAACATACAAAACAAAGCAACAATGGTTTTTCCGCTGCCCACATCTCCTTGTAACAAGCGGTTCATCGGATAAGGCTTAACCATATCTGCTCGAATTTCTTTAATCACGCGCTTTTGAGCATTGGTCAACTCAAAATCCAAATGATTGTGGTAAAACGCATTGATCAATTGACCCGTTTTAGGGAGTGAATAGCCTTTTTGAGTCATCATGCGAATGGCTTTCATTTTTTCTGTTCGCATAGCTAAAGCAAACATTTCCTCGAATTTTATGCGTTTTTTGGCCCATTCAACTTCAGCTTCAGATTGAGGAAAATGAATGCATTTAAGGGCCTGCAATCGACTCGGAAATTTAAGCGGCTTTAAGACCGATAGTGGAATAAACTCTAGCAACTGAAATTCTGGATGAGCCATGATTTGAGCAATTAATTGACTCAACCACTTTGAATCCATGAATCTAGCCTTCACTTTCTCTGTTAATGGGTATACGGGTTCAAACTTTTGACCTTTCAAGTCATCTTTAGGGTCGTACAACTTAATTTCAGGATGGTTGATGGACATGACACCATTGAAGACATTGACACGACCATAGACCGTATATACTGCATCGCTTTTGATCACCTTATGTAACCATTGAAAGTGGTTGAACCAAACCAATTCAATGCGACCAGTGCCGTCTGACAATACCACTTTTAGACGTTTGGATCGCTCTCTACCCAGCACTTGAATATCAGACAACTTCCCTCTCAATTGAACATTTAGACTACTGGTGCTCAATTGACTGATTTGATGCACTTCTGATTTATCGATGTATCTGAAGGGGTACATCTCCAACAAGTCTTGATATGTAAACAGCTTCAACTCTAACTTTAACAAATCGGCTTTTTGAGGCCCAACACCTTTAAGGTATTCTATTGGGGT
>JBEIKN010000243.1:0-2837 GCA_040379725.1 Flavobacteriales bacterium | reverse complement strand
GTAATTGACTTAAAGCGCTAAAAATAGCTTCTGAAGACAATTGTTCATGCTTATAAAAACGGTTGTAAATTATCAGCGTCAATAGAATTGGCACTGACCACTTGAGCACTTTGAACAAGCGTGTCCAATTGACATTTTTTAGTATCTTTGTTTTGTTTTGCAACGCGTAAATATTGAAGATTTCGACCGAATCGTATTGGGTATAGACCCTGGTACAAATATAATGGGTTATGGCGTTGTTGGCCTCAATGGCAAAACATTTAATTTGATCAGCATTGGCATTATTCGACTTGACAAACTCGATGACCACGCCTTAAAACTCAAACACATTTTTGAAAGGGTAAGTGGATTAATTGAGAGTTACAAACCCGATGAAATGGCCATTGAAGCCCCATTCTTTGGCAAGAATGTTCAGTCTATGCTCAAATTAGGAAGAGCCCAAGGGGTTGCTATTGCTGCAGCCTTAACCAGAAACATCCCGATTTATGAATACCAACCTAGAAAAATCAAATTGAGTATTACAGGTTCGGGCAATGCTAGTAAAGAGGCTGTAGCAGATATGTTGCAACATCTTTTAAAATTTGAAGAAATGCCCACACACTTAGATGCTACCGATGGATTAGCGGCTGCCATGTGTCACATTTTTCAGGCCAATCCAAGAGGGTTTGGTGCAAAATCAGGGGCGGGAAAACTCAAAAAGAAGGCCAGTTCTTGGGAGAAATTTGTATCAGACAATCCTGATAAAATTAAAAAATAATTATTTGAGTTTGATTTTCTGTCCAAGACTCAATACCCCATCTGCTTTGATGTGGTTCAACTGACAAAGCTTAGAAACAGTCGTTTTATTGCGTCGAGCTATGGCGCTTAAGGTATCGCCTGATTTAACCACATGCACTTTTTTAGGGGCTGGTTTAACGACAGCCTGATGGGTTTCATGCTCAAGCGTAACTTCTTTTCTGGTTTTATGAATCAATTTACCATTGTTGAAAGTCGAACTGTCTATTTGAACTTCATTGTTCACCAATGAGAACTGATCAAAAGAAATGAATTTTGAAGGATCTATGGGTTGGCCCATGAAACGGATTTCAAAGTGTAAGTGTGACCCAAAGCTGTGACCAGTATTGCCGCCTAAACCAACCACTTCGCCAGCTTTAACTGTTTGACCTGGCTCTACTAAAACTTTAGACAAATGACCATACAAGGTTTCTAAACCATTGTAATGTCTAACAACCACCATATTGCCATAGCCATAATATGTTCTCGACATTCTTACGACACCATCAAAAGCAGATACTACTGTATCACCAGTTTCTAAATCCAAATCAACCCCTTGATGTGGGCGACCATGTCTAGGCCCAAAATCAGATGTAACGATATTGGCCACTGGCATCACAAAACCAAGCGAGTCAGGCGATAAACAAATATTAACAGGATGATTAAAACTATAGAAATCATACATATAAGGATTCAAGACCTCTGTATTCCATGTATTCAAATACACATCCCAAGCGGTGCTGAATGTTGAATCAAATTGTGTGTTTAATTTATCAGGATCTGAATCCGCAAAATCGATTAAGCCTTGTAAATGAAGCGCAGAAGCATGTGAGGTGCCCAAAAAGAACACCAATAAAAGACCAAGTAGTTTATATACCAGAGAGCTTCTCACGCGCATGCGTTTCATCAAATTTCAAATTCCGTGCCAATTCATCCAAGCCACTGAATTTTTTTTCTGAACGCAACCAAGCCAGCATCTCTACCTTTAAAGTTTGGTCATATATATCTGTTGAAAAATCAAACAGATGCACTTCAATACTAAAGGGTTTGTCTTGAATAGTTGGATTGTCGCCAATATTCATCATACCATTCAATAACTGACCATTCAAATACACTCTAACTGCATACACCCCTTTGGCTGGAATTAATTTTTGTTTGAATGGCAATTCTAAATTAGCGGTAGGATAGCCAATGGTTCTACCCAATTGCTTGCCCCTTACAACAGTTGCCGAAAAACTGTAAGGCCTTCCTAAATAATCATTGGCCAATTCAATTTGTCCGGCATTGAGCGCGTTTCTAATTTTAGTTGAGCTCACTGCAATTTGATCTACATCTCTAGCTGACACCTCAATTACCTTGTAATTAAATGCAGAGGCATATTGCCTAAGCATATGAATATCGCCCTCTCTATGTTTACCAAATCGATGATCATACCCCACAATAATGGTATGCATGTTCAAAGCATTGACTAAGAACTCTTTAATATAGTCGAGTGGCAGTTGGGCACTAAAAGCTTGAGTAAAGGGCAAAACCAACACATGATCAATCCCAATTTGCTCAAAGGCTTCTAATTTCTCTTCTAAAGATTGTAACAGTTTAAGTTGATTGTCGTCCGGAAACAACATGAATTTTGGATGGGGCCAAAAGGTTAATAGCACAGACTCTCCGCCTATCATTTTGGCCTGATGCACGAGTTCATTGAGCAAACTCACATGCCCTAAATGTACCCCATCAAAGGTCCCTTGAGTAAAGACCGTTTGATTCAATTCTGGCAACGCTTCTATATGATGATAAACCTTCATGATTCGGGGCGACAAAGCGCTTCAAATTTTTCGAGATGCCAAGCATGCTCAATCTTAAGTTCTCCAATAGCTGTGCGTCTGAGTTCTGTTAAATAGGCCCCAGACTGCAATTGTTTGGCAAAATCATCGGTTAATGTTCTGATATAGGTACCCTTTGAGCACCTTACTTCGAACTGAAGCTCTGGCAACTGACCACTGACTTTAAAATCATAAATATTGATGGGCCTTGATTTGATCTCAAGGGTTTTGACTTGTCTTGCC
>JBEIKN010000242.1:0-2846 GCA_040379725.1 Flavobacteriales bacterium | reverse complement strand
GAATGCTTTTGAAGTGCCAGCCAATATAGACTTTGATTTTGCTGCAAACATCAATGAGATGATTTATGACCATTATACCTTAAAACAAGTGAAGGGACAAATAATGGTTAAAGACCAACAATTGTATTTAAAAGATTTGCAATTGCAAACTTTGGGTGGCCAAATGGCGCTGACTGGTGTATATGATTCTAAGATGCCTAAATATCCTTTTAGTCAAATGGATTTTAAACTCAATGGATTGGATATTATTCAAACCTATAACACTGTTGGCATGGTGAAACAATTTGCCCCAATTGCTCAATATACACAAGGATTGTTGGACGCAAGCATTCAGATGAGCAATCATTACCAATCGGATTTTACACCCGATTATCCCAGTGTAAATGCCAAATTGCAAGTGTCTTTGAACAATGCCGCCATCAAACAATTTCCAGCCCTTAAAGCGATATCAACCGCCCTTAATTTGCCTAAACTCAATCAATTGAATCTGAGCAAACAAGTATTTACCATGGCCATTAACGATGGTAAGTTGGTACTAGACTCCATGCATGTACAATTGTGGGAGGGTGCTAAGGCAAAGATTTCAGGATTTACAGCATTGGATCAAAGCATACAATATGTGGCTAAATTGAGTATTCCACGCAAAGATTTTGGACCAGTGAATACGCAATTGGATCGCCTAAGCAACGAGGCAAAACAAAAAGGCTTAAACATTCAATTGACCGATATGGTAGATGTTGATGTTTTGCTTTCAGGCAAGTTCAATCAACCCATTGTAAAAGTGAGCTTGCATGATGCTAAGAAGAACATAGTTGATGCCATGAAAAATCAAATGAAAGCTGAGGCAGATAAAGCCTTAGCTGAAGCCAAAGCCATGGCTCAAGAAAAATTGAATGCCGCTACAAAGCGCGCTACAGATTCTTTAAATGCCATCAAACAAAAACAGCTGGATCAGTTGGCAAAGGATAAGGCTGAACTCGAAGCTAAAGCCCTCGATGAAAAACAAAAACTTGAGGCTGCAGCTAAACAAGAAGCCGACCGTTTAAAACAAGAAGGCAAAGACCAAATTAAAACTCAGAAGGGTAAGGTCTTGGATGGTCTAAAAGGCAATTTAAGAAAATAAGGTTTAGGGTAATTTTGGATAGACCAAATAGGTAGTCTCTTGACTGACATGCACTAAGCCTTTACTGCCTTTTAATTTTCTAACATATTTTCGAGCCGTGCACATAACTGTTACCAATTGTTGTTGTCTGTTTTTTGAGTAATAGGCTGCAATTGCAGCGGCTGTTTCAATGACTGGTTTGGGTGTTGCTTTTTTATTGGTTTTAATGATCACATGACTGCCGCTGACATCTTTGGCATGCAACCAAAGATCATCTTTATCGCTGAATTGATTCAATAATTGATCATTGCTTTCTGCATGCTTACCCACCAAGATTTGATACCCTTCAAACTCAAATAATCGGTATGGTTTTTCGCTTGTTGTTTTTTCTAATTGAAGCGGCTTTTCAAGCGCTTTTAAAGCTTTGTTACTTTGTGCTTTGCTAATGTTTGACAAGCGTTCATGCAATACCTTTAATTGGTTTTCGGCATCAGATATTTTTTGTTTGAGCAAGGCCAATCTGTGGGGTTTGGCCTTCGCTTTTTGAAAATACACATCTGCATTTTCAATGGCCGAAAGCTCTGGGCGCCAATCAATGCGAATGCTTTGGTTGTTATATATATCAAGCAATTCAACTTGTTTTTGATCAGCAGAAAATTGGTTCATATTGGCTAAAATAATATGGCCAATTTCTTCGTCATTACGTTGTTTAGACAGCTGTTCAAAAGCGTTTTGGTGTTGGACTAAATAGTTTGATTTTTCGCTGATGTTTTTTTGAGTCTGTTCGATCAGAGCAGATTTTAAATGTTCGAATCCTAAACTTGATAGTTGCCGTTTACAATAATGGTTAAGGTCGTTTAGGACTGTATTTTCGCCAGAGAATAACGGTATTAGACCATTTGTGGTATCAAATCCTCTGATGTTTTGCCATTGGTTTACAAGACCAGGTAAATTCTGAATGGCATTACTAGATTTGATTTGATCAAGTATGCTTTTAGGTAAAAAAGACCATTGTTTTTCTGACAGAGAAAGGCTGTTATTAGGCCAAGGATGAAGCGCTGTTGGTGCATAATCCGTTAAGCTGAGCGATAGGTCTTTTTGTGCTTGTTTGTTGAAACTTAAAAGGGCTTTATTGGCTTGAAATAGAATTAAATTAGACTGTTTACCATAGCCTTTTAACAATACAATCAAATCATCGCTGAACTGGATTTCAAAGCGGCGCTCAAAAGGATGTTGTTTAACGGCTAATACGGTTTTTCCGATAATGGGTTTAAATTGTGGTTTGAATAATCGGCTTTTGGAGGGAATGTGTTCTGAAAACAAAAAGTAAGGGCAATGGTCTTGAAACACAATTTCAAGGGCCGCGTCATCGAATTCAAACACACAGGATCCGGCATGATTGCTAAAACAATCGAGGAGTTGTTTACCTGCAATGCTTTGATGCAAGGCCTTGGCAAAGGCTTCTAAAACAAAACAATTCAGGTGAATCATAATGCAAAGAAATAGAATATCTCTTTAAGCACCTAAAAGCTGTGTAAAACTTGTGCCTTTGAAGCCTGCTCTATTGAATACATTTGTAGTATGAAATTCTTCATCGATACAGCCAACCTTAATCAAATTAAAGAAGCAAAAGACCTAGGTATTCTAGACGGTGTAACCACTAACCCATCATTGATGGCAAAAGAAGGCATTGTTGGTCATGACAACGTGATCCAACATTACAAAGCCATTTGTCAAATTGTGG
>JBEIKN010000241.1:0-2863 GCA_040379725.1 Flavobacteriales bacterium | reverse complement strand
CAACCATCGTCAATGACTCTCGCCGTAAAGACATATGGTTGAGTCCTGGCCTGATTACAACTGGTTTGCCAACAAAATTGAGAAGTAACTGTCGTGTTTGCAAAGGCCGGCGCAAAAGTTGCCTTGTTACCTACAAAGCCATTAGCCCCAGTTAATAAATCCCCAAATCCATTGAGGGTGACATTTTGCTTGTCTTTGTCTGAACCAACTACATTAAAACAGAGTTTATCGCCTGCCATTACAGTGTAGTTTTTACTACTGGTCGAAATGTATGGCTTTGTATTTGGACTACAATTGATCACTAAGATTTGCATATCCAAACGCGTAGAGCTGAGTAAAACCCCGCCTCTGTATTCTAATAAATCAAGGGCTACAGCATAGTTGCCTACTTGAGGCGCTTTAAATGTTGCAACTCCGGTACTTGAATTGATTTGAGAAATGCCTGATACACCAAATGGTATGTTGCCATTAAACCCTGGCTGATAATCTGTCGGGCTGATGGGAACAGGTGCATTGTAGGTAGGGGTACATCCCGGATAATTGGTTGCATAACTAGCGCCATACCATGGAGTCGCTAATTTATACACCAAAGAATCCCCATCCGGATCAACAGCATAATTGCTTAACTCTGCTGTATCATTGATGCATATGAATGGCACAGGCACATCTGTAAAAAAGGGTGAACTATTTTTGACATTTGTTGGCGGTATGATGGTTTGGTAGGTTTGACCAATAAAGGGAACACCTGACATGTCATTTTTTAAATTGACTTGGGTATTTCTGCAACAGACTTCCCATTTCACAAAATAACCATAGCTGCTGGTGGGCAAATCGATTTGATTGCGATAAATGCCTTTTTCTAGACATACTTGGGTGGCTTCAGGGCAGTCGGTTCTACCAACTGGTTTAACCAATTCTGTAGATTGAAGTGTGAAATTAAAGGTTTTGTAAAGTTTTTGATCGCTGCGTTGATAGACGCAAACATCAATGTTTTTAGCGTATGGTATGGCACCTGTTTTACAATCTCTGTAAGAAGTAATTGTAATGGTATAGCGGGCTCCAAAACTTGAAGTACCAACATATTCATAACTAATGAAACCGCCCACTAAATGGGTGGCCATTAGCTGACCCATAAAGCACAAAAAAAGGGCTAATAGGGCAATATGTTTGTTGAACCTTTCCAAGCTTATACAAAATTAATCAAATTTCGTGCAACTTATTGTGTTATTAGACGTAAGTCAGTACAAAAAAGTTGGTTTAAGGGTTGTATATTTTTTATTTCATATCAAAACGGCTTATTTTGCGGACAGATGACCATGGAAAATTACCATTCAGATTGTTTGCATTTCAGAGGCGATTTACCTTGTTTGCCCCATAAAGAGCATGGCTACCATTGCAATGATTGTAAAGCCTATCAAAAAATTAGCAAACGGATACTTATCATCAAATTGGGTGCAATTGGCGATGTGATCAGAACAACGCCTCTGATTAGTACCTACAAGGCCATGTATCCTCATTGCAAAATTACTTGGTTAACATTAACGCCAGCTATTTTACCAAGTGGTCAAATCCATGAAATCCTAAAATTCGACTATGCGTCAGCATTATACCTTCAGCATGCTGAATTTGACATCGCCATTAACCTCGATAAAGAAAAGGAGGCTTCCGCCTTATTGAAGGTGGTTAATGCCAAAGAAAAATACGGCTACATTTTAAAGGACAATGTCACCCAACCTATCAATGAACTTGCCTTTCATAAATACCACACAGGTTTATTTGATGATGTTAGCCAAGCCAATACTTTAAACTATTGTACGGAAATCTACCAAATGTGTGGTTTGACCTACAATGGAGAACCTTACTTACTTGATAACCACAGCAACAAAGGTTTTGAGTGGCCTCAATTGGACAAAAGCAAATCCATTATTGGACTAAATACAGGCTGTGGCGACAGATGGACAACGCGCCTATGGCCAGAAGACTATTTTGCAGAATTAGCCAAAGCTTTAATGACACAAGGACACCAAGTCATTTTACTTGGCGGAGAGCAAGAAGATGCCAGAAATAAACGCATACAAGCAAAAAGCAATGCTATGTATTTAGGGTATTTTTCTCTACCTCAATTCATCAACTTAATTGATCAATGTACATTAGTCGTTACACAAGTAACCATGGGTATGCACCTTACATTGGGACTGCAAAAGAAAATTGTGTTAATGAACAACATCTTTAACCCACATGAATTTGACTTGTTTGGTAAAGGAGAAATTGTCATGCCAGACAAACCTTGCGAATGTTTTTACAGAGGCTCTTGTAAGCTTGGAGCAAGCTGCATGAAAGATCTACCAGTCTCAAAAGTAGAATCTGCTGTTAACAGAGTTTTAGCTTTGTAAACATGACAAAAAAGTAATATAAGTATTCCCTTTTTACTGCTTAAAAAAAAGTATATTTGCCCTGCACATGCAGGCAAATGGTTCACATAACGATGCGTTTTTTCCTAAGGTAGCAGGCATTAAAAGTGCATTACCTGAACATCAAGTCGCTTGGCAAATCAACAAGAGTTTTGACATTCAAATGGGTTTAAACCTAGATTGGATAAAACCTTTACCAGAAGACAAAATCAGCATTCACAGACATTACTATTGCTATTTCGAAGATGTTGAACTGCATTGGCATTTGATCAAAAACAAAGGCGATATGGCTTACTTCCTTCAGTCAAATCCTGTATTTGATTACCTATTAATTTGCCAAGGTGAAGACCTCTATAACTACTACGATAGGGCTGTCCAAAGCATTCAAGAACAATCAAAAATTGAACACGTCTTTAACATTCCCTTTCAAAAAATACCCGGCAAAAATCCTT
>JBEIKN010000240.1:0-2881 GCA_040379725.1 Flavobacteriales bacterium | reverse complement strand
CCATCTCCAAAATTCCAATTAATAGAAGTGACCATGCCTGAAAACAATGTTGTGACTGTTTCAGCTATGAAGAAATTACCCCTGAAGCATTGTATGGTGTCATTGAATTTTGATTTAACATTAGGGGTTTCTTTGATGTTAATCTGCTTTGATGCGGAATCTCTACAACCTAAGTTACTGATGACGGTAAGTTTAGGGTAGTAGTAAGGATAAAATACACCAAATTTATGACTGATGTTCGCAGAAGTTACGGTATCTTTTTTGCTGCCATCGTCCCAATTCCAAATGTAAGAACTGATGCTGCCTGAACTGATGGTTGAAGTAGACGTAAAGTTGTATTTGTTGTATTTGAAACATTGGTTGTCATTTAGGACG
The DNA here is from genome assembly GCA_040379725.1 of Flavobacteriales bacterium. Taxonomy (GTDB): domain Bacteria; phylum Bacteroidota; class Bacteroidia; order NS11-12g; family UBA955; genus JABMMZ01. The sequence continues at coordinate 2,506 of JBEIKN010000240.1, read as the reverse complement.
TTAAATGACACTGTCGGTTTTGGATTGACGGTTAAATTACCACTTGGCGAAAAACAAGTATAAGTCGGGTTAGTGGATGTTAATCTAATTTTATAACCATTGCCTGCAGGGGTATTAGCAGGAATATCTACGATCATTGTCGTTAAGGCTGTATCTGTTTTAGTGGCTAAAGTTACTGGTAATGTAAAGTTACCTGATGCATCAGATAACTGAAGCTTGAAAACATTGCCACTGCTGAAAAACACACTTTTTTTAGTAAAACTAACCGTGAGCTTTCCTCCAGGACAAACAGGGTTTGGCGAAAGTGTAATGCTAATGCCTTGAGTGTTTTCTGTATTGACGATTGTACTAGGTTCGAGTGGTGCATAAACCCTTACGCGACACCAGTCTACCAATAAATTGCCTGTACTTGAACACATTAAGCCAAGGGCAGTATGGGTAGATGCAGCAAGAGTAGGAGTCGTTGTGAAAGAAATATTACCTGCGGTGAAACTGCCGGTAGTTGAATTGGTAGCAGGCCAAGCAATGCCCCAAACACCATTTGATTTAACACTTGCAGAACCTGTTGTAGTTGAGGTATAACTTGAACAACCTGCACTGGCTTGGTTAATAAAGAAGTTTGTGCCATTTGATCCTAATGCAACACCAGCAAAAGTGCCTGAGTTTAATTGAGCAATGCTTGGAGCTGAGCCAGCGTTCCATTTTACCTTCATTTCAGAACGTGTGAGTCCGGCAAAAGTTGAATTACTTCTGATGATTAAGTCTGTTGCTGCTGTTAAATTGAAGTTGGCATTACCACCTGAAATGCTTAGGGTGCCTGCCGCTGTATTCTGATTGTATTTTGTCCACTTAGTGGTATTAAGCGTTGAGCCAAGGAAATCATCAAATAATGCAAATGTACTATCGCCATTCTGCAGGGTAGTTGCACACAAATTGCCGTAATACATGTTGATGGTGCTGGAGCCACTTGCGGGCAATGTTTTAAGTTTAACCCAAATGACCGTTGATGTGGTGTTCATGTTACTGTCAATCCAATAGTTCAGTTTGCTGCATGAAGCATCTGTAAATCGGATGTCATCTCCGTTGATGTTCATTTTGCCTGCAGCAACAAGCGCAGCAGTATTTAAAACCACTTTTACTTGAAAGTTGGTGTAAGCCGATGCATTGGCGTTGTTAACAGTAATGGTTCTGGTGTATTTCCATTCAGGAAGACAGACAACAGCGCTCAGCTGTTTGAAACTCACCAAAAGCAATAGGGTAATGAGTAGACGTTTAATCATAAGATTGGTTATCGCAGAAAACTATAATCTACGAAAATAACCAATCTATCCGAAAAATAAAACCTTTATTTTACCAAAGTTGAGTGTTGTCAAAATTGCCTGAACTCATAAGTAGGAGAACGGTTGGCGTCTGTTCTGACAATGAGATTACATCACTTACTTTAGACTTAAGTGCTTGTATGTCCGATACAGCGCTTACTTGCGGGCCAAATCCAAGGATAACATCTTGGTTGTCAATAGCTTCAAGTTTTTTGTGCGCAATCACTTCAGGGTTGAAATACACCATGGCAATATTGCTGTCATCCATGCAATGGGCATATTGAGGTAAAAATTGCTTGTTAAGACTGCTGAAGGTATGCAATTCAAATACTGATACCAATTGGTGCATTGGAAATTGAGCTCTAACGGCTTGAATGGTCGCTTTAAGTTTACTAGGGGAGTGTGCAAAATCTCTAAAAACAGTTAATTGCTTTGTCTGATGAACTTTTTCAAGTCGTTTGGCTGTGCCTTTAAAACTGCTCAATGCTTGGTAAAAATTATCTTCAGAAATGCCTAACTCTTGACACACTTTACAAGCACCTTCGGCATTTTGTAAATTGTGCTCACCAAATATTTCAAGGGTGTGACGTTCGTTTTTGCCAATGACCACTTTGTTGTTGCGGATATGGTAAAATGGCGTATTGTAAGGAAGGCATTTTGACGGGCTGTTTTTGGCTAATGCGCAAAGGTTTTCATCGCCATTAAAGTATACCAGCACCCCATCTTTTTCAACAGATTGAATGAATAAGTTAAATTGTTCAACGTAATTTTCCCATGTTGGAAATACATTGATGTGATCCCATGCAATACCTGTTAACATAGCGATGTGCGGATGGTACTTCAAAAATTTAGGGACTCTGTCAAGAGGACTTGTTAGGTACTCATCTCCCTCAATAATCATGATTGGGGCATCTGAAAATTTGACCATGGTGTCAAAACCTTCTAACTGCGAACCCACCAAGTAATCAAATGATTTGCCAAGTGTTTTGAGCACATGCATGATCATAGCGGTTGTGGTCGTCTTCCCATGGCTGCCCCCAATAACCACTCTGGTTTTGTTTTTCGCATGTTCGTATACATAATCAGGGAAACTGTAGATTTTAAGCCCTAGACTTTGGGCTTTTAAAAGCTCCGGATTGTCGGCCCTTGCATGCATTCCCAGTATAATAAAGTCAAGATCATTGGTG
>JBEIKN010000239.1:0-2895 GCA_040379725.1 Flavobacteriales bacterium | reverse complement strand
TGGCTCAAGAATATGGTTTTAAAATCATTCTAATTACCAATCAAGGTGGTATCGACAAACAATTATACACCCATGAGGGTTTATCAAGTATTCATGCTGTTCTATTGAATGCTTGTAAAGAAAATGGCATTGTTATCAATGACATCTATTATTGCCCCCATCATCCTACAGTTGGTCATTGTTTATGTCGAAAACCAGAAGGGCTTATGATTCAAAAAGCCATAGCCAAACATCAATTGAACCCTTCCAAGTGCATTATGATTGGAGACCACGATCGCGATATAGATGCGGCAATTCAAGCTGGCGTTAAAGGCATTCGCATACAACCCAATGCGCCTAAATATCATCTACTAAAGGAAGAAATTCTTAAGATCATTGAATAAACAGTATTTTTGCAATATGAAAAGATTAATCTTGTTGGCGCTTAGCATATGTATTACAAGCATAGGATTCGCTCAAAAAACCACCAGCACTAAATCCGTTAAAACCAACAGCAGTGCCAAGACAGTTAAAACCCCAAAAATACATTTTAGTATTGAAGGTAAACTACAAGGTTATTCTAAACACCTCATCATTCTGAACAAATTCAGATTGAATAAATTAGAATTCATAGACTCTGTCATTACTAATGATACAGGCTATTTCAAATACACTGGCAGCTTAAACGAATCCAGTATCGTTTATGTGCAATACAATACCAAAACTGCAGTCCCACTAATCATTGAAGATGACGCAAATATACAGGTCCACATGATTCCGAACGATCAAGGCTTGTACTATGAAGTCCATGGCAAAGGCTCCGAAAAATCTCATAATTTATTCACCTTTATCAAACAATTCACACGATTAAACAATGATTTGGCCAATTTAGAAAGGGCTATTTCAAGCGAATCTGACCCTATGAAAACCTATGAATTACAGCTGTTATTCTCTACAAGACAACAAGAATATTACATGAGTATTGATAGTATGATTCAATACCATGATCCTTTAGAAGCCTATTTTGTATTATTCAACTTTACACAAGAACACAAATTTGCAGATGTAAGAACCATTAAAACACACATGGAACCTAAGCAAATTCAATCTAATTACTACAAAGACCTCAAAGAAATATACGACAACAATAAACTCTTAGAGGTTGGTGAAATGGCTCCAGACTTTGAATTACCTCAACCTGATGGCAGCATGCTGAAGTTGTCTGATTTAAGAGGAAAAGTAGTACTGATTGATTTCTGGGCCAGTTGGTGTGGACCTTGTAGGGCTGAATTCCCTAATGTTAAAGCACTATACGCTCAATACAAAAGCAAAGGTTTTGAAATTCTTGGTGTCTCTCTAGACAGAGATAAACCATCATGGGTAGGTTCTATTAATTCGTTAGGATTAAGCTGGAGACATGTAAGCGATCTTAAATACTGGAGCTGCGCTCCTGCTAAGCTATACAAAGTAACTGGCATTCCATTTACTGTATTGGTTGACAAAGACGGCAAAATATTGGCTAAAGGCCTTAGAGGAGAAGATCTAGACAAGCAACTAGAAAAGCTATTCCCTTAATGATTTGATAATCCAAGGGTAACCTTTGCTTCAAGTCATAAATCGAATATTGTATCAACAAACGTATGAGTGCACAATCTTACAAAATATTAATTGTAGACGATGAAATCGACATCATCGAATTATTAAGCTATAATTTAAAAAAAGAGAACTTTACAGTAGTTGCTGCAATGAATGGAAAAGAAGCCATCAATATTGCCAGTAAATTAAAACCTGATATTATTTTAATGGATGTGATGATGCCCGAAATGGATGGCATTGAAGCTTGTCGTCAAATCAAGAGTCTCCCTCAACTAAAAAACATTCCTCTATTATTTTTAACCGCAAGAGGCGAAGAATTTAGCGAATTAGCTGGATTCGAAGCAGGTGCAGACGACTACATCATTAAACCCATCAAACCTAGGGTCTTAATTTCTAGGCTAAAGGCCATATTAAGACGCAATGTTACTGATAGTTTACCAAAAGAAACCCTTGAATTCCCTGATTTAAAAATAGACAGAGAACGTTTTTCAGTAACCTACTTGGGCAAGGTCTTACAGTTTCCTAAAAAAGAATTTGAACTGTTGTCTTTGTTGGCCAGCAAACCTGGCAAGGTATTTACCAGAGAACAAATCCTAGAAGCCATTTGGGGTGATGATGTACTTGTGGTTGACAGAACCATTGATGTACACATCAGAAAAATCAGAGAAAAGCTTGACGATAACTTTATTCAAACAATTAAGGGCGTAGGTTATAAATTTGAAGTGTGATTAAAAATCCTAGTCCTGAGAGAATAAGTTTACTCACCACACTGTTATTGAGTGGCATTTTTGCCTGCTTTCTTTATTATTTTAAAATTGCCTTTTTAAGTTTTTTAATTGCTCTATTTACTTTCGGGGCACTCACCTACATTATTATTTTATTTGGACTTGAAGTGTTTATCTACAGGAAAATCAAATTGATTTATAAAACCATCAACCATTTCAAGACGCAAACCCATAAAAAACCAAATTTTATTGATGATTACGACATTGATCCCATCAAAAGAGTCAATGAAGAAGTGATCGATTGGGCCAACAGTCAAAAACAAGAAATTTCGCAACTTAAAGCAACAGAGGCCTATCGCAAAGAATTTTTAGGGAATGTTTCACACGAACTTAAAACCCCTATATTCAACATTCAAGGCTACATTGAAACCCTCCTGGATGGTGCTGTCGAAGACCCTGAAGTACGCTATACTTTCCTTCAAAAAGCGGCTGCAAGCACGGAGCGCCTAAATGCATTGGTGAATGATTTACTGGATATCAGTAAAATGGAAAACAACGCCATGACCATGCGCTTCAAGGAATTTGAAATCAATGA
>JBEIKN010000238.1:0-2904 GCA_040379725.1 Flavobacteriales bacterium | reverse complement strand
TCATGCGGCGTATACGGTTAAGTTGATTGCCATCAGTCAACATGGTTGTCGAGACAGCAGCAGCAAACCATTGGAAATTTATCCAATGCCAAAAGCGAATTTTAGTTTATCAGATACAGCAATGTGTTTGCGCAACAACCGTTTTACTTTTACGAATAATACAACAATCCCCTATAACACCTTGGCTTATAAATGGCAGTTTGGAGATGGTAATACCAGTAATATCACTTCAGTTAATCACAGTTATACCAATTTTGGTGTCTATTCAATTCAATTAATAGCCAATAGCAATAAAGGTTGCTCAGATACCATTCAACAATCGATTGAAGTGTATCCGATGCCCAAAGCTTTGATGCAATTGTCGGATACTGGCTTATGTCTGTTGGGAAATGTATTTAATTTCACCAATGCATCAACAATCCCTTATCATACAATGAGTCAAGAATGGCGTTTTGGGGACGGAGCCAATTCATTGCTTAAAAACCCCAATCATGCCTATACAGCGCACGGCTGGTATACGGTAAGCCTTATTAGTACAAGTCAATTCAATTGTAAGGATACGGCTAAGAAAGCTATTGAAGTGTATCCAATGCCACTGGCTCAATTCAAATTAGTCGATACGGCAAGATGTATCAATAACAATTTATTTGTTATGACCAATCAAAGTAGTCTGCCATATGGTAATCTAAATTATAAATGGAATTTTGGAGATCAAGATTCAGCAATAAGTATTCATGCCAATCATACATATGCTAATGTAGGTGTATTCCCTATAACTTTAATCGCAAAGAGCAATCATGCTTGTTACGATACATTTACCAGAATGGTTACAGTTTATGCATCGCCTAGTATTAATTACAATATTGATCAAACACAAGCCTGTTTAAGAGGCAATGCATTTAAACTCAAGGATCAAACCACTCATCCAAGCAAAATTAAAACTTGGCAATGGACTTTTTATAATGCTAATTTTAACACCAATCAAGTTTTCAATTCGCCTAATGTGAACATCAGTTTCAATCAAATAGGGAAGTACTATTACCGCCTCATATTAACGGACACGTTTATGTGTGCTGATACCATTATGAATTTCTTACATGTGTATCCACAAAGTCGATTAGCCTTTAAAACAGATACAGTTTGTTTTGGCAAAGCCAATCAGTTTACAAGCCAATGCACCATTGATACAGGAATCATCACTCAAATCAAATGGCATTTTGGCGATGCTCAAACAGCCTTGTTTGCGAATGGTTTTCATACGTATGCCAATCCTGGTCAATACAACGTAATGTTGACGACCATCAATGAGTTCAATTGTAAAGACACTTTGTTAAAGATCAAAGCAGCGATGTCTAGACTATTACCTCAGGCGGCATTTATTTATAATAAAGTATTGGATTCTTTAACTTGTACAGGCTATCAGATGACCTCTAACGCACAAGGGCAGTCTCAGTTAAACCACTATTGGGATTTTAATGGATTGAGTACAAGCAATCTCGTAAATCCATACATCCTTTTTACAGATTCTGGTTTGAAGTGGGTGCAATTGAAAGTAAAGGATATTTATGGATGCGAAGATCAGACAGGTCAATGGATAAAAGCGTCTCCAGAAGTTCAAATTTATATCCCTAATGCCTTCACCCCGAATAAAGACAAAACAAATGATCTGTTTAAGCCTTTTGGGGTTGTTTATCCAAAAGCCTATGAATGGTTAATCGTTAACCGCTGGGGCGAAATTCTCTATCAATCCAATGATTACTTGGATGGATGGGATGGGACGTATAAGGGTGAGCGCGTTCCTGATGGGGTGTATGCTTATCAGTTAAAAGTAACCACCTTACAAAACAAGAAGTTGATTTTCTCAGGCACAGTGCATGTTTTGTATTGATTTCTACAGTTTACTTGTGATATAAATCATTAACATGATAAAGCAATTGCTTGCTTAGAAAAGATTAATCAATAGTTAAACGGAATACATCATTTCAAATCCTTCGTTGATTTAAGGATTAAAGGAAGTTCAAGCCGATGGGCAATGGCTCTAGCACAGCTCAATCCCTCTGCAGTGAATGGCCAGGCTGCTAATTGTTTTATTTTGTGTTGTATTCGCATTTGTTCAATGGCTGCTTTGCAGTGCTGACTCACAATGCCTTGATGCCTGAATTCTTCGAGCACAATTGCTGAACATAAATAAATGGTGTCAAAAGCGCTCAATACAACACTCTTTTCGAAATAATTTTTTTCTGAAATAGCGCCTTGAATAAAAGCTTCTGTAAGGGTTTCGTTGCTTGGAATCAATGTTATCCATGCAACAGCCTCATGGTCTATTTGATGTTCATGGACTAAAACAGGTGCAATGTCTTGTAATGTTTCAATGACATGTTCATTAACATCCAATTGCTCAGGGTCAGCTTTTGTGTTAAACAATTGGTCGGCAAGTTCCAATAGTCTTTGATAATTGGCCGCTTTCATTCAACAAATTTACGCTTTTGTTTGCTAATCAAAATTAAAGTATCTTTGTATGGTAATTTGGCCAGTTCATTGTCTTGATTTTTTTCGGTCATTTCACACCAAACACATGTTTAAAAAAGGCCTCATAGGGATGTTTTTCTTGTTCTTGGGTATGACCACTCAAGCGCAATGTAACGCCTCTTTTACCATAACTGGCTCAAAGTGTTTAGGCGATTCAGTTTTTTTTCAATTTACAGGCAAAGGCGATACACTGATTTGGGATTTCGCAGATCCAAGTTCTGGTTTTTACAATACCAGTAGTGATAGTAATGTTGTTCACGTTTTTACAGCTAAGGGCGTATTCAATACACGATTAATTGTAAAGGATACCAATGGTTGTTCAGATACCGTTTGGCATACCTGGAGCGTTTACAATAAACCAATCGCTAATTTTAG
>JBEIKN010000237.1:0-2906 GCA_040379725.1 Flavobacteriales bacterium | reverse complement strand
ATTCAGTCAATGCAAACTTTAATGATTCCATTCGATTTGAATTGAAAGACAGTAGTAGTTTAAATTGCCCTAGCATTGTTGAATATGTAAAATATGCAATTGATACATTGTTGGACCCAGCTGTGTTTACCTCTGAAAACATTTATTCATGTGATTCTTCATTTATGCTGCTTATTCCATTTGCCTATGATTCCTGTGTTTATTATTTAAACAACAATAAGGTGTATAAAGGCAGTAATATTCATGAATTCAAAGAAATGGGCTCTAACAGTATCATTAAAGTGCGTGCGCACAATCAGACATGTGTTAAAACGTATGACCATTTTTTGTATTCACCTTATCCAAAAGTACAGGCTGGTATTCAAACAGCTAAACGATGGAAGTTTTATGACTTTTCATCTGACACCAGTAATGTATTAACACATCAATGGTATTTTAATCAATCTATTGTATCGACAGTGGGGGCCTTTACTTTTGATATGACGCCCTACATTGGAGATACCATTCGAGTGAAACACCTTGTGAATAGCCGTAACAATTGTCAAGATTCAGCCATTGAAACCTGTATTGTTCCAGATTTTACCTCATTGCAAAATGCAGAGTTATTGTCTGTTGAGGTTTACCCAAATCCTGCTAAAGATCAACTGTCTATTGAGGGTTTACCCTTGGGCTCTATAGTTGAACTCTTTACGATGCAAGGTCAAAAACTCATACATCAAGCAGTTCAGGGCAATCATTACACAATCGATTTACAACCGTTTAATTCAGGTGTGTATGTTTTGTCGTTACAAAACCCTGAGGGGGGCAAACTTCAAACTAAAATCATTGTTGAATGATTGGGCTTAAGAAGTCTAATACATTGATGTTATCTGCGTAATCCCACAATTCAGTGATTTGAGTGTGCCCAAAAGCAATGCAATTGGCCTCAATCGCCATATGACTCACCACACATTGTATGTCCTCTTGATTGGATTTTATGTATGCATTAATGTCTTCAATATCATTGTAAAAATGATAGTTTAATGTGGCAATAGGCGCATGTAAAGCAGTTTTTTCTTGAAACAACATAAATCCATTGTCATAATGTTTGTCTAGGTTCATCAACAATATGGATTTGTGGTACATGTAATTGTTGTAATATTTATGATGATGAACATGGTTCATGTATTTGTCATACGCTTGGTAAAGCGGTTCTAATGCAATTTCTTTAGGCAATAGTAAATGCGATACATTTCTGCAGCCCAATCCAAAATAGGTGTAAATATCATCGGCGAGTCCAAATAATTCAGCTTCCGTTTCATGGCCTGAGAGAACAGCAATAGAGGTTCTACTTTTTCTGATGATACAAGGAATGTCTTTGAAATAATATTCAAAGTATCTTGAAGTGTTGTTGCTGCCAGTTGCGATAAGCGCATCAATAGCATGAAGAGACTCGTTAATTTGTATCCTTTCTTTGAGTTCAGGCATTGAATTGATTAGTGAGTCAATGGTAAATTGAATCAATACTTCATCGCTTGAGGAAGTTTTGATTTTAAGTTTAAATCCCAGAGCTAGGCAGCACAATACATCATGAAGTCCTACCAAAGGGATGTTGCCAGCCATAATGATGCCGACAGTTTTGTCATGAGTCAAAGGTTTGTAGGCTTTGAGCCAGGTTTCAATTTTCTCTGCTTGGAGGGCAGCATGCCATTGCTTTGCGGCAAAGCTTATGAATTCTGGCGTAAACCATTGATTTTTGATGTTGGCTTGATGAATGATGTTTTCAGGTAAATTGTTGAGGGCATTGCCCAAATCAATAAATGCTTGTCGTATGTTAGTTGTATGCTGCACGCTACCGCAAAAATAAGTCATTAACAGCAATCTTGCTTTTGGATCATTATTTTATAATTGATTAAAAATGAATTAGGTTTGTAAGTATGAATCACAAACCAATGTCTTTAATGGCAATTTGTCTAATGTTTGCCTCTGTAGCTGTGGCTCAAAAGGGCTTAAAGATTGGACCTCAGTTGACTTTTTTGTCTTCAAGATTACATGTTATTGACTCATTGCCAGACAATTTTAATTTCAGGTTTAAATCTGGTTTCAAAGCAGGATTATCCTTGCAATATGGATTCTCGGAAAGAACGGTTTTGTCATCAGGATTGTTTTACACTAACAAAGGATACAGATTGTACAATGATACCAATTCGCAAGGTAATCTCATTAAACACAACAGCGGTTTATTTGAGTTGCCACTTAACTTACATGTGAAACTCAGAGTAGGTGCTAATTCTAAAATGCGTTTTGTTTTTGGTGGAAGTATGAATTATGCCCTTCAAGCAAACACTATAGAAAAACGCAATGCTGGTAATAATTTTATTGTAAAAGAAACCATTCAAAACACTTTGTATCCTATGTTGAATTCGGGTCTTGAGATAGCCAGTGAGAATGCCTCTGGTAATGTTTTTGTATTTGGAGTCTATTATCACCAAGCATTTTCAAACCAAACACTTCTAGAGGTTAAAAACAATTCAAGTCAAGTTGACCCTCGTTTTAATTTGGGTTACAGAGGGACTTACATTGGTGTTGGAATCAGTTATCTATTCAATGTCAATAACTTTAAGAAAGAAGAACAGTTTTTTTATTGATAACATTCTGATATTCAGTTGTTAAAATTTTATTTAAGTGTAAAATTAGTTTGGGGATTAACTTGATTTAGTCCCTTTTTTTTATGAAAAAAGGCTTGGTTTATATAAAGTAAGTTGATTACTTTTGCATAAAAATTACAATCCAACTAAGTTACATTTAAATAAATGAAAGATAAATACGTAGATTTAATCAATCAAACTTTTGATTTCCCTGTAGATGAGTTCACTTTGAATGAAGATTATGAATTGACTTATCAGAACATTCCTTTAATGGATATT
>JBEIKN010000236.1:0-2915 GCA_040379725.1 Flavobacteriales bacterium | reverse complement strand
GCAAATCATTGAAAGGTCTAACAATATGGCATTGGCCATGTTGCTTGAAATGATTCAAGCCCAATAATATTTTGCACTAAAAATCAGTATCTTTGCGACATGAATTTAGATCAACTTAAAGATTTAAAAGGCCGTGTAGAGGCTTTGGGGAGGTATCTTTGACGTCGCTCAGAAATTGGCATTAATTGCCGACGAAGAATCGCAAACATTGGCGCCAGACTTTTGGGATAATCCTGAAAGAGCACAAAAACATTTAAAACAAATACAAGAAAAAAAATTCTGGACCGAAGCTTTTAAAACTTGCCAATCGGTAGTCGATGAAGTGGAAGTTTTAAAAGAATTTCAAGAGATGGGCGAGAGCTCAGAGCAAGAAGTTGACTCAGCTTATAATAAAGCTGTACAAGCGCTCGAAGATCTTGAGTTCAAAAACATGCTCAGAAGTGAGGAAGATAAATTAGGCGCTATCCTAACCATTAATAGTGGGGCTGGAGGTACCGAAAGCTGTGATTGGGCAGAGATGCTTTCTCGGATGTACATCATGTGGGGCGAGAAAAATGGGTATAAAATTACTGAGATTGATCGTCAGGATGGTGACGTTGCTGGGATTAAATCCATTACACTCGAATTTGAAGGTCATTTTCCATATGGGTATTTGAAAGGTGAAAGTGGTGTACATCGCATGGTGAGGATTTCGCCATTTGATAGTAATGCAAGGAGACATACATCTTTTGCCTCAGTTTATGCTTATCCTATGGTTGATGATGACATTGTCATTGAAATCAATCCAGCTGACGTTGAATTGCAGACTAGTCGAAGTGGTGGAGCAGGCGGTCAAAACGTTAATAAAGTGGAGACTAAAGTTCAGTTAACCCACAAACCAACTGGTATTGTAGTGGTCTGTCAAAAGGCAAGGTCACAAGGAGAAAACAGAGAGTTAGCGATGCAAATGTTAAAGTCTCAATTGTATGAAATGGAGCTGCGTAAGCAAAATGAAGCAAGAGATGCCATTGAAGCCAGCAAAATGAAAATTGAATGGGGTTCTCAAATTCGCAACTATGTATTTCACCCTTACAAGTTGGTTAAAGACGTTCGCACAGGCGAGGAAACCAGTAATATTCAAGGGGTAATGGACGGAGAAATCGATGATTTTATAAAGGCCTATTTAATGGCTTTAAGTGGTAAAACAAATTCAAAAACAACATAAAAATAATCTCATGAAACAGCTCGTTTATTTAATTTTAGTATTGACCTTTTTGTCTTGTTCAAGTCAACATCAAAATGAATTTAAGCTTATTCAGGCACTAGAGGGGAATCCCAATACCATGTATTCGGATAGTTTGATTCATTGCTATACAAGATTTGCTGACGCCAATTCAAAACACGATTCTGCGGCCGTATTTTTAATGAAGGCGGCACATATTCACATTTACAATAAACACATTATTCAAGGCATTAAACTCTATGAACGTATTGCGCTCGAGTATCCAAGTTCGGCTATAGCGGCTCAAGCACTGATTAATGGGGGAGTGGCTTATGCGAGTATACCTGATCCTGCCAACGCAAAGCGCTTATATGATCAATTTATTGCCGAATACCCTAAGCATGACCGTATCGAAGAAGTTAAAAAGTGGTCTGAGTATTCAGGTTTAAGTGACGAAGAATTGTTTAGAAGATTTCAAAATCAATTGAATGCCCAATAAGTGTTATGTCGGTTAAAATTGTAGAATGCCCAAGAGATGCCATGCAAGGTTGGTCGCATCCCATTGCAACAGCTACTAAAATAGATTATTTAAAGAGTTTACTTAATGTTGGTTTTGATGTGTTGGACTGTGGAAGTTTTGTCTCTGCAAAGGCTATTCCTCAATTAGCGGATTCAAAAAGGGTGATTGAATCTATTGCCCCTTATAAACAAGCAACTCAATTACTATGCATAGTCGCCAATGAACGAGGTGCGCAAACTGCTGCCACTCTTGAGGCGGTTGATATCATTGGATTTCCCTTTAGTCTATCAGAAACGTTTCAAATAAGAAATACCAAACAAACAACTCAAACATCTATAGAAACATTACAACAGCTTTTGTTGATTGGATCAAAACACAATAAAACTGTTCAGGTTTATCTCTCAATGTGTTTTGGAAATCCATACCAAGATCCATGGTCCATCGAAATGGTGATAGAATGGTGTCATCGATTAAAACAAATGGGGGTTGAAAAAATTAATTTATCTGATACCATTGGAGCAGCCAAACCTCAAGCCATTGAAACTGTTTTTAAACAAGTCCATGACATTAATGGGGTTGAGTTTGGCGCGCATTTTCATACAACACCTTTTAATGCAATAGCCAATCTGCAAGCTGCCTATGATAATGGGTGTAAAAAGTTTGATGCTGCCATTAAAGGTTATGGCGGCTGTCCGTTTGCTGCAGATCAACTTACGGGTAATTTACCAACTGAAACCTTGTTGACGTTTTTGCAAGAACAATCAATACCTCTTAAAATTAATCAGGAGGCATTTGCATTGGCTATGGCCAAATCTCAAGCAGTTTTTGTAGAGTCTTGAACATTTAATTGTCATTATTAATCCCTAAATTTGTGCTGTATTCATGAAGTCAGTCGCATTTTATACCTTGGGTTGTAAGTTAAATTTCTCTGAAACCTCTACCATTTCAAGGCAACTGTCTGAGCAGGGGTGGACTAAAAAGGAATTCACAGAGTCTGCGGATGTCTATGTGATCAATACTTGTTCAGTCACTGATCACGCTGATCGAAAATGTAAAAAAGTAGTCAAAGAAGCTTTGCGGTATAATCCTGAAGCGATGATTGTTATTATTGGATGTTATGCGCAGTTGAAACCTCAAGAAATTGCAGAAATACCTGGTGTTGATTTGGTTTTAGGGGCATCTGAAAAATTCAAT
>JBEIKN010000235.1:0-2969 GCA_040379725.1 Flavobacteriales bacterium | reverse complement strand
CCCATTGTCGTTAACTTGCGCGAAAAAATCGGACACATTCAGTCTGAGATTGCTACATTGGTAGCAGGCTTGTTGATGACCATATTTTTCTTTGTAGGCGAACAGTTTTTAAATGTATTGGGTATAGACATTCATTCATTTGCTTTAGCCGGTTCTATTGTGATATTCATTATAGGGCTCGAAATGATACTGGGTCGCGACTTGTTCAAGGTTGATCCAGATCCAAAGTCAGGTAGTATTGTGCCGATTGCTTTTCCAATTATAGCCGGATCTGGGACTTTAACCACCATCATGTCTTTGAAATCAGAATTTGCAGCCGTGAATATTTATATTGGAATACTGATTAATCTCATTTTTGTGTATTTGGTCTTGAAGTCAACAAAACGCATAGAAGCTATATTGGGAAAGGGAGGACTCCTTGTGGTAAGAAAGTTCTTTGGTGTCATTTTAATAGCCATTGCTGTTAAAATATTTAAAAATAACTTGTTTGTTTAGCTGCTGTTTGCTAATATTGTTTAAACTTAAATATAATTAAGATATGAAAAACAAATTAATCCTATCAATGTTAGCCGTTGCTGCAATCAGCTTCGTAGCTTGCAAAAAAGACAGAGTATGTGAATGCACAACTAACGGTGCTACCTACAAAGTAACATTAGTAGATGTGACTAAACGTCAAGGCAAAGCCAACTGTGTAAGTACTTCTTCTGATGACGGACAGGGCGGAGTTGACAAAGAAACTTGTGAATTAAAATAACATTGTATGAAAAAAATTATTGCAATAAGTTCAGTGTTTGCATTGGCTGTTGTTTTTATGGCTTCATGCAAAAAAGACAGAGTCTGTGAGTGCAACTTTGGTGGCCAAACTGACAAAGTAACCATGACAGATGCGACCAGTCGTCAAGCTAAAGATGCTTGTGTTTCTCGTTCATACGACATGAATGGCACGACTTATAAAATTACTTGTGAGTTGAAATAAGTATTTTTTAGACATTAGATCAACGCCTGTTCCTAAAGATCAGGCGTTTTTTATTTATTATTGTATGGTGAAGAAAGTCCTAGTTTATCTTTTGAGCGTTATCATTGGTTTGGTTTTTATGGCTTCGGCCTGGTTTAAACTTTTTCCAATAGAACCCTTTGAATACAAAATAGTTGCCACTACTTTTTTTGGCTGGAAGTCCTCTGTTTTTGTGGCTCGTCTGATCATTGCCTTAGAGTTTTTTTTAGGGGTCATGTTGTTGTTCACTTATGATTTAAAAAACAGTCTTAAATGGACTATTGCAGCATTACTTATATTTACTATACATTTATCGATTGATCTCATCGTCAACGGGAATGCCTCAGATTGTGGCTGCATGGGTAGCTTGATGAGTTTTACGCCATTGCAAGGTGTAATAAAGAATGTCATTCTGATGGCTTTGGCGGTGCTGGCCTACCGTTTAAAATATGATTTTGTTTTGCCGATTAAACACTTAGGGTTTTATGTGTTTTTGGTGTCGGCAGTTGCTGTATTTGTTGTTAATCCAATTGATTTGACCTATGCGGAAAAATATTTAAGTCAAGACTATAAAGCCTTTGATTTGAATTTAGATACACTTTATCAAACAAGTACTCATGGAGATCAGGTGCAGCCCCCCGCTGAAGATATTAGAAACAAACAACTCATTTTAGCCTTTGTGAGTGCGACCTGCCCGCACTGTAAAATTGCGGCACAAAAGATTGCAGCCATGAAGCGACAAAATTCAGCGTTACCCTTTTATTTCTTTGTCAATGGGGATGATGATAAGATACAGTCATTTTTAAAAGTAACAGAGACAACTGCTATACCGCATAGCCGTTTAAATGGCTCCTTATTCGTTCAAATGGCAGGATTGAACTTGCCCATCATTTATTATTACAATAAAGGTAAAATCGAAAAGCAAGTGGATTACTTTACTTTAGAACAAGATCATATTGAGCAATGGCTCAAGCAATGATTTACAGAGAGTCTAACTTTCTAGCGATAGACGTTTCTTCGAATACTTCGAATACGTCACCCACTTGAATGTCTTGGTAATTTTTCAATGAAATACCACACTCAAAGCCTTTGACAACATCTTTCACATCATCTTTAAAACGTTTAAGTGAGTCTATGCCACCAGTGTGCACCACAACGCCATCTCTAATGACTCTGATTTTGGCTTGACGGGTAATTTTACCATCTGTCACCATACAACCAGCAATGGTACCAACTTTTGTGATTTTGAATACATCTCTAACGTCAACACTACCAATAATGGTTTCTTTGATTTCAGGGCTTAGCATGCCTTCAATGGCCGATTTGATTTCATCAATGGCTTGATAGATTACAGAGTAGTGTCTGATATCAATTTGTTCGGTTTCAGCAATCTTTTTAGCACTTGAGCTCGGTCTAACTTGGAAACCAACAATGATGGCGTCAGAAGCCGAAGCCAATAACACATCACTTTCTGTAATTTGACCAACCCCTTTGTGAATCACTTTTACCATGACTTCTTTGTTTGACAAGTTCAACAAAGAGTCACTAAGGGCTTCCACAGAACCGTTCACATCACCTTTGATGATCAAATTCAATTCTTTAAAGTTGCCAATAGCCAAACGTCTACCAATTTCATCAAGGGTAATGTGTTTGGTGGTACGAATACCTTGCTCTCTTAATAATTGTTCACGCTTGTTTGCTAATTCTTTAGCCTCATCTTCGCTACCTAGAACAATCAATGGATCACCTGCGCTAGGAGCTTCTGAGAACCCTAGCATACTAACAGGTGTTGAAGGGCCGGCAAATTCAACACGTTGGTTACGTTCGTTGAACAATGCTTTTACCTTAGCATAATTTGCACCAGCACCTAAGTGGTCACCGACTTTAAGTGTGCCGGCTTCAATTAAAACACTGGCTACTACACCGCGACCTTTATCAAGTCTGGCTTCAACAATAGTGCCTTTTGCTTTTCTAT
>JBEIKN010000234.1:0-2971 GCA_040379725.1 Flavobacteriales bacterium | reverse complement strand
GCTGATGCCTTTTATGAAAATAACGCTTGGGCAGTTATTTTTAAATAAACCATTTCAAAAGATTTTAACAGGAAAGGCCTTCATTTGAAGGCCTTTTTTTTATGGTTCAGTGGTTTAAAGGACTTAGATTATTGCTTTGTTGATCTCCCCTTCAAATAAGCCACCCAGGCATTCACCAATTGGCGTTTGAACAAACGCTCCATTTTGCTATCGCGTTTTATCAGATTGGCCTCAGCTCTTAAGTTGATGTTTTTGTATTTTATGTGAACGATTTTCAACCTGAAACTACCAGCTTCAATATTTTCATTCTTGTCAAACACCTGAGAAAAATAGTTTTCCAAAGATTCTATGCTATCAATATCCGTCGCCTTTGCAATAAACTCAATACTCACCTTGGAACTTTCTGCTTTAGTGTAATTGATGATTTCATGACTCAATACATTGGTGTTAGGGATGTAAATCAAATCTTCTTCTTCATTTAAAATCTGAAAATTCAATAAACTGATGTGGGTGATTTTCCCTTTATGTTCGCCAATTTGTATGCGATCTCCAATAGAGATTTGATTGTTAAACATCAGTATCATACCATTGATGGCATTTGATATATAATCTTTGGCTAAGATGGCAATTGCCGCAGCCAGAATGGAGATAGAGGTAAAGAATTCTCTAATATTAACCTTCAATAATGCCAGCACCAAAACTATGACCAATATGGACACAAACAAATAGTAAATGGTGTTAATGCCAATCGTAAAGTTGTCTTTCCCCTTAATATGGTTTCTGCGACGGTATACAAACAAAGCCACTGTTTTAAAGGTGTACAATGCAATCAGTACAACCATTAAGCCATAAGATATCGGATGTTTAAGCCAAAACATAGTACAAAGGTATTCGAAAAAATATGGATTTGTATAGTCGTTTATCTAATCAGCGTAAAGCTGCCTCTATAGGATTTATGTCGGCCAAACATATCAACTAATTGAATGCTGTACCCATACACATCTTGTTTGCAAATTTCACCCTGATATTTACCATCCCAAGCCGCTTGCACATCGTTGGTTTCAAATATGACTTCACCCCATCGGTTAAAAATCTGAAAAGCGTATGACTTGGCATTCAATACCCCTTGAGGGCCGTATAGATCATTTAAATGGTCTTGGTTAGGCGTAAAAGCATTGGGCATAAACAACAACAATGGACCAGAAGTAAAAAGGCTCCTTTGAACTTGATTCACACAACCATATTGATCCTTTACCCATAGTGTAACAGGTATTGTAGCCGTATCTTGTAAAGAAATGCTGGTATCGCGAATTGACTTTCCAAAACGACCAAAGTTCCATGCACTTTGAACAATATTGCTATAACTCAAATTTTTAAACGCAACTAAATTGTTGTTTTGATTGCCTTCGCTGAGCTGATAGTTGAAATCAGCTGTTGGCAATTGTCTGATCAAGGCCCAAGATGGCAAGGTTTTAGAACTGCTGCAACCATCGTTGCTAATGGCCTGTAAGGTAATGTTGTATTGGCCAGGATTGTTGTATAGATGAGTAGGACAAGAGTCAACGCTGTTGTTGCCATCGCCAAATTGCCAGTTGTAAGATTGAAGATAACCAGAATCAATATGACTCAATGATTTGAATTTGGAGACCTGATTCAGGCAGACGGGCTGAACCAAATCAATATCAATGATAGGAGAGGGTAATACATCAACACCAGCAGAATAAGTCCCCCAACAAGCACTGTCTGATTGGCAACTCAACAGCACAGGATAATGCCCAAAACGCGGATACTTGAAATTGACAACATCTTTGCTGTTAATGATGCCACCGTAGCCTAAATTCCAATTATATGACAGTATTGAGCCACTGCTAATACTGCTGTTGTTGGTGAAATTATAGGCATGCCCGTCAAAACACTGAGGATTTTGGTTGATGTTGAAAGCTGCTAACGGCTGAGGATTTACTACAATGTATTGACTTAAATTACTCATACAACCATGCTCAGACTGTAAGGTCAATTGTATGGGGTGTTTGCCCACAGCAAAATTGGATAAACTTACCAAAGGCTGCTGGTAATTGTTGCTGCCAATGGTCCAGTTCATAAGGGTTATACTATCATTGTTGTTCAACCACAGATACTTAAAATCAAACTGCTGTTGGTTCACGCATTGTGAAGCATCATTAATGCTAAACTTAACTACAGGCATAGGTCTAATGTCAACCCATCGTGTCATCATGTTACTGCAATTGAATTGGTCTTTGACCAACAATTGTACAAAGTATTTTTGTGCTTTACTAAAGGATTTGTTGGCTGGTGTGGCGCCTACATCAAAAGTCAAGTCGCCATAGGTCCAATCTTGACTGACTAAATTGCCAACATCCGCTTTTGAATTGGATTTAAAGGTAAAGCTGTTGCCTGTTAAACATTGAATGCTGTCATTGATGCTAAAATCAACAACAGGTGGTTTGAATACAGCTACGGTTTTGTTGATGCTGTCCAGGCAACCATAAGGCGATCGGCTGATCAGATTGACGGTAAACACCCCATTGCTTTTAAACAAATGTTTTGGCTGAGCATTGCTGCTCACTTCGCCATCGCCAAATCGCCAATCATGTTTTAAAGGTAAGTATGTTGAGCTACTCGTGTTTGTGATGAGAACAGAGTCGCGCGAACAGATAGAATCTTTTAAGTTAAAATTGGCCTTGGGATGCGGATATATATGCACCCATTTGCGCATGGTATCAGTACAAGTGTTGCTATTGGTGTAAATGAGGTCAATGTAAAATTTACCCGTATCAATGTAATGTCTTTTCCCTGTAGGGTTCTTATTACTCAACACATAGCCCTCAGAAAAATACCATTTAAACCTTGGGTTATTAACCGTGTCTTTAACCGTTTTATTGAAAAAGAATATGCCATTCCCATTCAGACAGGAATCACTTACAAATGTCGTGAATTTGGGCTGAGGCGC
>JBEIKN010000233.1:0-2977 GCA_040379725.1 Flavobacteriales bacterium | reverse complement strand
TACCAGCAAAAACTTTGAATGGTGCTAAGGATTCAGTTTCAGCTTCTGATTTTCCTTCTGCTTTTAATTCTTCTTTAACTGTTTTTTCATTTTTACCATTCAATAATGCTTCGGTTTGTGCAAAATAATTACTCAATAATTTATCATGATGATCTCCAATTGGATTATGACTTTTTGCTGGTGCAATAAAATCACATGGAATCACTAAAGTACCTTGATGAATCAATTGATAAAATGCATGTTGTCCATTGGTACCTGGCTCGCCCCAAATCACAGGACCAGTTGCATAATTGACAGTGGTGCCATTGCGGTCTACGAATTTACCATTGCTCTCCATATTACCTTGTTGGAAATAGGCGGCAAATCGGTGTAAGTATTGGTCGTAAGGGAGTATGGCTTCACTCTGAGCGCCAAAAAAATTGGTATACCAAATGCCTAATAAGGCCATAATCACGGGCATGTTTTTTTCGAAAGGCGTTGTTTTAAAATGTACATCAGCTTCGTATGCACCTTGTAATAAAGCCTCAAAATTGTTGTATCCAATGGTTAAAGCAATTGACATTCCAATCGCACTCCATAAAGAATAGCGACCACCAACCCAGTCCCAGAATTCAAACATATTTTGACTATCAATGCCAAATGCATTCACTAATTTTTCGTTGGTACTTAAAGCAATAAAATGCGTTGCAATATGTGCTTCTTCTTTTGCATGTTCTAAAAACCATGTTCTAGCCGTATGGGCATTGGTCATGGTTTCTTGTGTAGTGAATGTTTTAGAAGCAATTAAAAACAAAGTTTCTTCTGCATTTACTTTCTTCAAAGTTTCAGCAATATGCGTTCCATCTACATTACTTACAAAATAAGTTTGTATCCCATCTACCCAATATGGTTTCAAAGCTTCAGACACCATCACTGGCCCCAAATCACTTCCGCCAATACCAATATTGACAATGGTTGTGATTTTTTTTCCTGTATATCCTTTGTGTTCGCCCTGGTGAATTTTGTTACAAAATGTTTTCATTTGTTGTAACACTTTCTGAATGCCTGGCATCACATCCTTACCATCTAGTAACACAGGTGCTCCGCTAAAATTTCTTAAAGCAGTATGCAATACAGCCCTGTTTTCGGTTTCATTGATGGCTTTTCCAGAAAACTGTGCTTCAATCGCATTATCTAACCCACATTCTTTGGCTAATTGAAATAGCAATTGAATAGTTTTATCAGAAATAATATTCTTTGAATAATCAAATAATATATTCGCTTCTTTGATTGAATAGGATTCAAATCTATTTGGATCAGCTGCAAACAAATCTTTCATTTGTCTACGGCTCATCTCTTCTTCAAAATGTTTTTTCAACACAAACCAAGCTTGTGTGGTGGTTGGATTAATTCTTTCTAACATAATTATATATCTATTCTACTTAATTTTTTGAATGACTTCGATTGTTTTAGCTAAAGCATCTGGGGAAATATCAAGATGTAATACAAATCTAACTTGAGTAGGGGTCATCACATAGGCCAAAATATGTTGTTCCTTAAGTGCTTGAACAAATGCGGCAGGGGTGTAGGCACCGGTCATGACTGCTATGACAATATTGGTTTCAACTGGTAATACATGATCTACAAATGAGGTTGCTTCTAATGCGTCTTTTAAAGCAAGGGCATGTACATGATCTTCTGCCAAACGCGCCACATTATTTTCTATAGCATACATACCAGCCGCTGCTAAATAGCCTGCTTGACGCATCCCACCTCCGAAAACTTTTCTCCAACGTCTTGCTTTTTTTATGAAAGGAGTTGATCCCACTAAAACACTTCCTACTGGAGCACCTAATCCTTTGCTCAAACAAATAGACACTGAATCAAAGACCTTACCATAATCTGCTGCATTCTCCTTTTTGTGGACAATGGCATTGAAAATACGAGCGCCATCTAAATGGAGTGCCAACTGGTTGGCCTTGGCTACCTTTTGAATTTCATAAAAAGTATTAAAATCATAACATGCGCCTCCGCCTCGGTTACTGGTATTTTCTAAACTCACCAAACTAGTAATGGACTTATGCACATCTATTGGGTTGATGGCAGCTTGAATTTGAGCTGCATTCAATAGGCCTCGGTCTCCGTGTAAAAGGCGGACTGAACAACCCGAATTAAAGGCGATACCTCCACCTTCGTATTGGTAAATATGTGCAATTTCATCACAAATCACTTCGTCTCCTGCTTGCGTATGGGTTTTAATGGCCAATTGATTGGTCATGGTTCCACTAGGGCAGAATAATCCAGCTTCAAATCCAAACATTTTGGCCGTTTTTTCCTCCAAGCTATTGATGCTTGGGTCTTCCCCAAACACATCATCTCCAACAGGCGCAGCTTGCATATAGGCTAACATGCCTGGGGTAGGCTTAGTGACGGTATCTGATCTAAAATCTATCATGCAACGAAGATAAATCTAGGCCGTCGATAAACGATGAAAATCACCATTTTGGGTATAAATATTTCTAAAATGTGATTTTAACGGCTATTCTAGGCTTTATTTGTATTATTGACTCCAAAAACTTAACTTTGCAGACTCCCGCAAGGGATATACTATTTTGGACTTTCCATCGTTATACTTATAAATAAATTCTTTGCATGAGGCAGCTTAAAATTGCTACACAGATTACCAACAGAGATTCTCAAGCGGTTGAAAAATATTTACAGGAGATTTCTAAAATCTCTATGATTAATCCCGAAGAAGAGACCACACTCGCTCAACGTATTAAAATGGGTGACCAACGTGCACTTGACAAGTTGGTTCAAGCCAATTTACGATTTGTTGTGTCTGTGGCAAAACAATACCAACACCAAGGTTTATCCTTGAGTGATTTAATTAATGAGGGTAATCTAGGTTTGATCAAAGCCGCTCAGCGTTTTGATGAAACGAAGGGTTTCAAATTCATTTCTTATGCGGTATGGTGGATTCGTCAATCTATTTTAC
>JBEIKN010000232.1:0-2994 GCA_040379725.1 Flavobacteriales bacterium | reverse complement strand
TGGAACATTATGAAAATAAATTCAACATTTTGAGATTGCATCTAGATGAATTATTGCATGATGTCAATTTAAAAATGACGGCGATTCAAACCCAAGTTATGGCCAAGCCAAATTATATCAGCGTGAAAATGGTAGAGTCTGATGGAGCGCTCGAAGATCTAATGCATACCAATGCAGTGGATTTTTATGACACCAAAAAAACCTACTATAAGTTTTTAGCAAAGGTGTTTTAATCCCATAGTTTAAAAATTTAAATCCATTAATACGTTAGGCTATCTTTACAAGATGGCCTTTCTGATTTTAAGGAGTTTCTCTAATAATGGTTCCAATAAATGAATCGGCAACATATTGGCGCCATCGCTTTTGGCTTCAGAAGGCCTGGGATGGGTTTCGATGAATAAGCCATCTGCACCAACTGCAATGGCCGCTTTTGCAATGGTCTCTATCATTTCTGGCAAACCACCTGTAACCCCTGAACTTTGATTGGGTTGTTGAAGACTGTGTGTGATGTCCATGATAACAGGATAACCCATAGCTTTCATCCAAGTAATGTTTCTAAAGTCAACAATCATATCACCATACCCAAACATATTGCCTCGATCGGTCAACATGATATTAGAATTGCCAGACTCCAGTACTTTTTGAGCAGCATGTTGCATGGCACTGGCTGCAGCAAATTGTCCTTTTTTGATGTTAACACTTTTGCCGGTTTTAGCAGCGGCAACCAATAAGTCAGTTTGTCTAAACAAAAAGGCGGGTATTTGTAATACATCTACATATTGAGCAGCCATTTCAGCTTCATGAGATTCATGAATATCAGTTACAGTAGGAACATTAAAATGCTTGCCGACTTTTTCTAATATTTTTAAAGCAGGTATATCGCCAATACCTGTAAAAGAATCCAATCTAGAGCGATTGGCTTTTTTATACGACCCTTTGAAAATCCATGGGATTTGATGCTTTTGACTGATGCCTTGAATGGTTTCAGCAATTTCAAAAGCCATGTCTTCGCCTTCAATGGCACATGGGCCTGCCATGATAAAAAAATGATCTGTTTGACTGAATGGGATGTTTGTGATTTTAGGGAGCATGATTGTACTGCAAAATTAAGGAATAAATCAGAAATCAAGGGTTCTTAAATAGCTGCCTTGTTCTGATTCAATTACGATGGTCATTGAGTCTATTGTTTTAGATTTGGTTTTTGCCGTTTCATAAACACGCATAGCCTCATCAAAGTGGTACCAAGTGTCTTTAGAACAGTTGATTTTTTTTTGAATGTGTTTTATACACTTACGTTGTTTGTCAAATAGTTCAATCCTTAAAGTCAATTTCTGTTGCTTTAAGGCGTAAAAATGCAAATTTAAGGATTGAGTAGCTGGGCCATTGACATTCGGCCACAAACCAAATGCATAGGGTTCTTTAGCAATAATGTGTTCCGCCAAACTTATATCTGGTATGCCATAGCCATAGGCTGAATCAGGATTAGTCCATTGATTAGCGGTGCCTAATACTAATGATTTAAAGGCTTTTATATCTGCCTCTTGAGGACTCAGTTGTTTCTGCAGTTGCCATAAATTACATAATAATCCAGCAAGTATAGGCGTGGCATAAGAGGTGCCATTACCCATTTTGTAGCCCCAAGTAGTACTTAAAACAATGCTTTGTCCAGGGGCTAGAAGATCAGGTTTTACTTGTCCACTTGCATTTGGCCCGAATGCGCTAAAACCACTGTGCTTAAATTGATTGGAGCAGGAGCCAACAGTGATGGCTTCAGAGGCATCTCCAGGTGTACTGATGTAATGCCATTTGGTGTCGCCATCATTGCCTGCGCTCACAATGACTAAAATCCCTTTGTTAACGGCAGTGTTTGCTGCAAAAGCGGCCAAGCTAGAATGACCATCCAATTGTTTGTAACTGAGCCCTAGATCTTTGTCATCAAATTGATTGTATCCGAGCGATGAAACTATGGCATCACAGCCAAGGCTATCTGCAGTTTCTGCGGCTAACAGCCAATTAAATGCTTCAAGCGGAGATTCGTATGAAGTACACTCAGTTCTAAAAAGTGCATATTCAGCAAAAGGCGAGGAGCCCATATAGTGATTAGGGTCGAAGGATTTCATTAATGCCAAAACATTAGCGCCATGAGCATCGTCTTCCCAAACACTACCATCTTGATCTACGTAATCTCTTATAAAAGGCTTGTTGATTAAAAGATCTTCGTTGCCTTTGATTTGATAGGCATTGTAAAACCCTGCATCCAAAACAGCTATATAGGCTTGATGATTCAACAGAAAGCAATGATTCAATGAAGTATTTAATACTTTGTAGGCTTTGTCATTTGCACCAAAAGTTTGAAGGCCTGCTGCTTGAATCCTGAAGCGCTGTTTGAGGGCATCCAACTGATGCGCCTTGTACAGAAAACTATCATGAATACTATGTGCTTGATAATTTGGCTTTTGCTTAAACGCCAAACGGCCCATGTAATCAATTTTTAAAATCTCTTCATGCTTTAGCAAATTCGCCAAATATGTATTAGAGTCACATAGAATCATACTGGCATTAAGCCATCTGGAATGACCATGAATGCTTAGCCAAGGATACTGATGGAGTATTTCTAAGTGTTTTGAGTCTATGCCATAATCATTTACTTGAAAAGGGATTTGAGCTTGCTGTCTTTTATGAATGCTTGTTGATGACAATTGAAGAGCTTGTAATGTTCTAACATCGCTAGATTGCCAATAAACCAAGTAATAAGCTTTAGATTGCCCTGCAATAAGCGTTGTCTTTAACCCAAAAGCCAAAACACATACGATAGTCAGTTTGAATAAGCGCAACATTATTGAATGCTTTGTTTCACTATCCAGCCATTTTTAATGTTGTTGCCAGTTAATTGATCAGTCATTTCTATGTATTTGTATACAAGTCCAATGTTTTCTGCATAAACTGCCTGATAGGATTTGGTCACAATGCCTTGTTCTGGATTTGATAATTTTG
>JBEIKN010000231.1:0-3005 GCA_040379725.1 Flavobacteriales bacterium | reverse complement strand
GCTAATGGTGAGTCCTTTATTTTCATAGATGAGATCGAGTTCAAATGACAAAAAAAGAAAAGGTTCAATACATAGTAAACACTTTGGAGCGATTGTATCCAGAAGTGCCGGTGCCACTTGATCACAAGGACCCTTACACATTATTAATAGCTGTGTTATTGTCTGCTCAGTGTACCGATAAAAGGGTTAACGAAATCACACCATTTTTATTTGCAAAGGCTGATAATCCAACTGATATGTTGAAACTGACGGTTGAACAAATCAGAGACATTATAAAACCCTGTGGTTTATCGCCCGCCAAATCAAAAGCCATTTGGGGTTTAAGCAAAATCATTATCGAACAACACAAGGGTCAAGTGCCCATTGGCTTTGAAGCACTTGAAGCTTTGCCCGGAGTTGGACATAAAACGGCTTCTGTGGTCATGTCTCAAGCCTTTAATGTGCCTGCATTTCCTGTAGATACTCACATACACCGTTTGGCTCAAAGATGGGGCTTATCATCTGGTAAAAATGTCGAACAAACAGAACGCGATTTAAAGCGTTTGATTCCTGAAGACAAATGGAATAAGGCACATTTACAAATCATCTTTTATGGGCGTGAGTATTGCCCAGCGAGAGCTCATGTGATTGAACAATGCCCAATTTGTTTTCATTTGTTGCAGTCTAAAGCAAAAGCTTAAATTTGCAGCATGAATCAAGGGCTTGTAAAAGATTTGGGCTATATGCCATATGCGCAAGCATGGGATTTGCAAAAAACATTATTCAATAATGCCATACAGCAGAAACTGAATCATGAGCTACCGACACATCATTTATTGATGTGTGAACATCCGCACGTTTATACGATGGGAAAAAGTGCTGATGCACAAAATTTATTGGTCAGCCAATCTGATTTGGCTCAACAACAGATTGAAGTATTTGAAATTGAAAGAGGAGGGGACATTACCTATCACGGACCGGGTCAATTGGTGGTCTATCCCATATTTGATCTTGAACAATTGGGCATAGGTGTAAAGGCCTTTGTTGAAAAAGTAGAGCAATGTATTATTGATGTGCTGCAAAGCTATGGCATACAGGCTGAGCGCATTTCAGATCGAATTGGAATATGGATAGATAAAGGTTCTGCCAATGAGCGTAAAATTGCTGCCATTGGGATTAAATGTAGCAGACACATTACCATGCATGGTTTGGCCTTTAATATCAATACCGACTTGTCTTTGTTTAATCAAATTATTCCCTGTGGAATTGTCAATAAAGGGGTGAGTAGTTTGGCGCATGAACTTGGTCGTCAAATTTCGATGACTGATATAAAAAAAGATATGTTGAGCGCCTTTAGCCGTATTTTCGAAATACAATTTATACACCAAGATGAAAACCTCTAACATCATTTTATTATCTGTACTAGCCATTTTTTTATTGATAGGCTTTAACGGATGTAACACTTACAACAGTTTATCTACAGAAGACGAAGCAGTCACTGCCCAATGGCAACAAGTAGAAGTTGCTTATCAAGCGCGTATGGACAAAACCAAGAATTTGTTTGAAATCGTGCAAAGTGCAGCAGATTTTGAGCAACAAACTTTATCTGATGTGATGGCAGCGAGAAGCAAAGCGACCTCTATTCAAATAGATGCAAGCAACTTAACGCCAGAAAAATTAGCAGAATTTCAGAATGCACAAAACGCTTTTGGCGCTTCATTGGGTCGTTTAATGGCTGTTGCAGAAAATTATCCTCAATTACAAGCGGTTCAAGCGTTCAGAGATTTTCAAGCTCAATACGAAGGCATGGAAAACCGCATAGAAACAGAGCGTCGCAGATTCAATGAAGCAGCTCAATCCTTTAATACTAGAATCAGAAGATTCCCTAGTAATGTTTGGGCAGGCATGTTTCATTTTGAAAAACGCGCGTATTTTGAAGCAGCTGCTGGTGCGGAACAAGCACCTGATATTAAAGCCATGAAGTCTGCTCAATAATGGGCTTTTTAAACAAACCTTTTTTTTCAAAAGCTGAAGCCGAGGCCATTCAACAAAGTATTGTTGAAGCGGAATCTTTGTGTAGTGGCGAAATACGCGTGCACATAGACAAAACTTGCAAAGCGGATGTCATGACTCAGGCTCAAGCTACTTTTCTAAAATTAGGGATGCAAAAAACGGCATTGCGCAATGGCGTTTTGATTTATTTAGTACCTACAAAAAAACTGATGGCCATAATTGGTGATGAGGGGATACACAAGCTGGTTGGACAAGATTTTTGGGATGAGATTTACCATCAAATGAAAACTGATTTTGCCCAAAACCATTACAGTGTGGGGTTACAAAAAGGTATAGTATCTATAGGTCAAGCCCTTAAAGTGCATTTTCCAATTCAAGACGACGATCAGAACGAGTTAAGCAATACCATCAGTTATGGAGATTAATCGCCTGAGATCATTTGCTTTAAAAGGGCTAAGCATTGTATTCATTTGTTTAACACAGGTACTCAATGCTCAAGTGCAATTCCCAAAGCAGAGCAACCCTCCGCGTTTGGTCTATAATTTTTCACTTGCTTTTCCTGAGCTTATTGCACAAGCAGATTTAGCTGCCTTAGAACATCAACTAGTCGCCTTTTCAGATTCAACTTCCAATCAAATTGTGGTCGTCATTGTTGATGATTTACAAGGTATGGAACCCTGGCAATATGCGACAGAATTAGGACAAGCTTGGGGAGTAGGGCAAGCTAAAGAAGACAATGGTGTGGTGGTGTTAATTAAGCCAACCAAAGAGGGTATAGGACGTAAAGCCTTTATTGCTGTTGGTTATGGCTTAAGCGCGGTTATCCCTGATTTAACCGCTAAGCGCATTGTAGAAGACTATATGTTGCCCGAGTTTAAACAAGGGCGGTACTATGCCGGAATTAATAAAGCATGTTCGGTATTGATGGGATTGGCCAATGGTGAAATTCATCATGAAAATCTGGATAAAAAACGACCACTTATTAAAAGTGCTTGGTTGATTAAATTCATCGT
>JBEIKN010000230.1:0-3023 GCA_040379725.1 Flavobacteriales bacterium | reverse complement strand
TATATAAAACATAAAGGTTTAATTGTATTTCATTATGGTAATATTGATGCTAATGTTTTACAGGAATTTACTCACACAGACATCTCAAATATTGGCCAAAAATTATCGTTTAAATTTTTAAAATATTTTAAATGGACTTCTGAAGAGTTATCTGCATACAATTTCATTCAAAGCAAATGGATCAATTCAACAAATGCCATTGCGAGGATCAAATTTATTCACTCAACAGGCATAAAAGTTCTGCTTACCAATGTTGCTGAGAATTTACCCCTTAGAAATCTGATGAAGCCTATTTTCGGCAAAGACATCATGCTATACAATGCTATGAATGGCTTAAAAGCAGGTGAGGCCCACGATGCCGATGTTTATTTTGATTATTGGTTTGTTTGGGATACACAACTTAAACAGCTGCTGCATCAAATGTGTAAAATACCACTAGAGTCTCTAATTGAAGTTGGTCACTTATCACAAGATTTAATTGCAAATTATGTCAATAAACAGACCTATAAATCTTTTTTAGATACCCACCAAGGCAAACGCGTGATATCCATTTTCTCGGTGAGAGGGGAAAGACAAGAAAAAACAGAAGTCTTGAATTGGATGCATCATATATTAGCAACAAGACAAGATGTTGTTTTTATCATTAAGCCACATCCACTAGAGCACGATTTTAAATCGATCAATCATCCAAATATGTTTGTTGTACCAACCGAATACGGCAATCAAAAACAAGCTTTGTATGATCAAATTTTTGCTTCTGAGTTTGTTGTGGTATTTGGATCTACAGTAGCCTACGAATCTGCATGGATGCAAACAAAAGCCTATAATTTTGAATTAAGACCAAAGCCTTTCATTCAAGCAAATGCACATATTTTGATTGAGCACATCAATTCAACTTCATCCTTGGATAAGGCTTTAGAACAAAAGCCTTTAATAAAATTGTCTATAAATATTGAAAGTCATGTTGCGTTTAATATGGCTAAGCATATGTTAAGTCATGTGGAGTAATTATAAATACCCTCAAAGTATATGGGCTAAGCGCATTGCTAAGCATTTAAAACATGATCTAAAGGCTAATAATAGCATAGTTGATGCTCCCGCTGGAAATGGTTTAATGGGTTATTTGATCTCAAAAGCATTTACGACTTCAAGTTGTACTTTAATTGACATCAACACTGACTTATTGCAATCACCCTATATACAAGGACAAAACATTCAAGCTAAGATTCAAGATTTAAATGAAACACCTTTGCCACAAGCAACAGTGTGGTTAATGATCAACTCATTGTATTGTTTAAATCATGCAGCAGACATAGTCAACAATAACGCCAAAAGCTTTATAACCATTGTGTTTGTTTTGCCCAAAACCAATCGAATCAATTACCGAACCTTTATTAAATCCAATCCTGTATTTTCTAATCCTTCGGTAATGAGTCATCAAGCATTGAGTGCTTTAATGTCAGAAAACGGATTCAAAGAAATTGTCAACGAAGGATTGATTAAGTGTCCCAATCATTTGTTTCAACCTGTATTGTCTTTTTTGAAACTACCTTTAGCGTTCCAAAATAAATTGTATTATTGTTTAGATAGGCTATTGTTTTTTTTACCCAATCAATACGAAATAATTATTTATAAAGCCCATGCGTAAAATCATTTTAAGTTTTGATTACGAGATCTATTTTGATGGCAAAAACAATTATCAATCATTGATTTCCAATACCCATGAAATATTAAGAATTGCTGATAGGCATTCAATTAAATGCGTATTTTTTGTAGATGCTTTTTATGTATATCAATTAAAAAAAGCCAATTTAGAAACGGCTTATGATGACATATGTAATCAGCTTAAAACCATGCAATCAAAAGGCCATGAATTGCAATACCATTTTCATCCGCATTGGTTAAATGCGGTTTATGTTTCTGATAAAAACGAATGGCAATATAATAAATCAGACTATTCCTATTCTGATTTGGTGGATCAATACGGCATAGAAAAAGCCAATGAGGCATTTGAAATTGGATTAAACTGTTTTGAGCAAATTTCTCAAACCAAATCAATTGCCTTTAGAGCTGGTGGTTTGTCGGTTCAAGGTGCTGAAGCTGCATTAATTGACCTACTGGTTAAACACGGATTTATATATGATTCTAGCATTATGCCTCAACTACAAATTGAAGCCAAATACTTAAATATAGATCATTCTTCATCCCCTAATAAAGACCTTTGGATGATTGATCAATCCTTTCTAATAGAATCGAACAAAACTTCAAGATTAACTGAAATTCCTTTAATGATGCTTGATACTTCCAAAAGTTCATTTTTGACAAGTTTGCCTGTAAGCATTCTATACAGGCTATTAAAGGTCTTTGAAATCAAGCCTAAGGCAAATCACATAAATGGAAAACCAATGGATTTAAATATCCAAAAAGTTTCCTACCCAGAGAGTATAACCTTTGACCTTTCCTCAGGGGCAGATAGTTTGTTAATGAAACATTGTACAAAGTTGTTTTTTAGTCAAAAACGTACCCTAATGTGTATGATTTCTCACCCTAAGAGCATGGAGAGGCCTTCGCTCTTAACCATGAATACATATTGTAAATGGTTAAAAAAACAAGCCATTCAACCCATTGGATTTTCTGATTTAAATTGAAACAACCTGTTTTATTTATAGCCTATCAATTTCCACCAATGGCCGGACCTGGTGTTCATAGAAGTTTGAATTTTTCTAAACATTTACCTGATTTTGCTTACCAACCTATCGTTTTAACCATTGACTTACCGGGCATAAGAGCCGCCAATTATACTACCGACAGCACATTGTTAGAGGACTTTCCCGATTCCATTGAAATCTATAGAACCCCTTATGCCCAGCCAAGCAAATGGATTAGGGCTTTAAATCGCCTCAGGATTTACAGATTTTTTTGGGCTATACTCTACCCTATATTTTGGGAGAAAATGGCTCTATGGCCTTTTAAAACACTTAAAACAGCCAAACAAATTGTTCAAGAGCATCAAATTAAATTGG
>JBEIKN010000229.1:0-3024 GCA_040379725.1 Flavobacteriales bacterium | reverse complement strand
CACCATTAATCAGTTTGGAAAGGTAGATTTAAAAACAATAAATGCAAATGGTTGCACTTTTAATGATACCATAGAATTTGTATCATATGATTTGCCTGTGGTCCAACTACATGATACACTGATGTGTAGAGGCACCAGCAAATGGCTTAATGGAACCAATTTGAAAACCAATCAACTAGCCGAAAGCAAGTATTTGTGGAATACTGGCGAAACGACCGCTACCATTACAATTTACGATACTGGATATTATCATGTGACTGTTTCAAACCGCTATTGCAAAAGTGCCGATACAGCCCGTATAGACTTTTTTATCACTGGCTTAGACATTGGCTTAGATACATTTTATTGCGGCCCTGTTTCAAGGTTGTTGACACCATTACAATCATATGTCAATTACTTGTGGCAAGATGGTTCTACAACTTCTACATATTTGGCAACAACACCAGGAAAGAAAAAGGTCACCATCACGTCTGTTAATGGTTGTATAGAATCAGACTCTGTTCTGATTACGCAATATCCTGTTTTAGACCCTGGATTAGGCAATGATACAACTGTTTGTATTTCATCATCTGTATACCTTACCGCTAAGTCTGGCATGAGCCAATACCTTTGGAATACAGGTGAAACCGGACAAACCATTCATACTTTAAACAAGGGTTTGTTCTATGTGTTTGTTAAAAGCCCTGTTGGATGTGAAGCTTCAGATAGTATGCGCATTGTAGCAGACGGTAATGCACTGCCAAACGAAATGTATATGCCCTCAGCCTTTAGCCCAAACAATGACCAATTGAATGATTTTTATCCCGAAAATCATTATAGCAGCCCAGGCGCGGATTATGAGTTGAATATTTATAATCGTTGGGGTCAAGAAATTTTTAGAAGCTATGAGGTCAACAAACAATGGGATGGTACCTATAATGGCACAGAGTGTCCACAAGACATTTATCTTTTCAAAATTAAATACCGTAGTTGTGACGACCATCTTAGGTATTTTAGGGGCACGATTACCCTTGTTCGTTAATTTTACATCAACTGCGAGTTAAAAAATAATTCACTGAATATCAGGAAAATAACAAGCATGTTAATATGTTTTATATAGTTGGATATAATTTAAAGAACTAATGTATTTAGATTTACCCAACCTAATAAATAAATATGCTTATGAAAAAAATCTACCTTTTTCTTTACTTATTCCTGGGTTTTATAGGAATGGCAAGGGCCCAAAACATTCAAGTGACGGGCAAAGTGACGCAAAGTTCAGACGGTAAACCTGTTCAAGGGGCAAGTATTGAAGTAAAAGGCACCATTAACACTAGCACAACTGATGCTAACGGTGATTTTACCATTCAATGTGATCAATCAGCAACCTTAATCGTTTCTTATTCAGGCTTAAAGACTACCGAAGTGATGGTTGCAAATCAGACCACTTTAAACATTATTTTGGAAGAAGACCCAACAAGTTTAAAGCAAATGGTGGTAACCGCTTATGGCTTAAAACGCAATAAAGCACAACTTGGTTATGCAGCCCAGAAAGTATCAGGCGCCGAAGTAACAACCACAAGAAGCAACAATGCGCTTAGTGCATTGAGCGGAAAAGTTGCCGGATTAGAAATCAAAACCAACAATCAAATGGGCGGTAGCACAAACATTGTTGTTAGGGGTTTTAAATCATTAGCTGGCAATAATCAGGCTTTGATTGTAATTGATGGTGTTCCTTATGACAATTCTAACACCAACAGCTCTGATCAATCTACAGCAAGAGGTGGTTATGATTTTGGTAACGCAGCAGCAGACATCAACCCTGATGATATAGCATCAATCAACGTATTAAAAGGTGCCGCCGCAACAGCCCTATATGGTTCGAGAGCTTCAAATGGTGTGGTATTAATTGAGACCAAAAAAGGCAAAAAAGGCATCGCTTTAACCATCAATATGGGTGGCTCCTATGGTGTGATCGATCAATCTACTTTGCCTAAATATCAAAACCAATATGGAGCAGGATACGGCCCATTTTATGGCGATTCCTTGGGTGGTTTTTATTATGAAGATGACATTGATGGAGATGGAAAAAAGGATTTAATAGTGCCAACAACTGAGGATGCTTCATTTGGCGGAAAATTTGATCCAAATCTAATGGTATTTGATTGGAAATCTTTAGACCCTACAGATAAAGAACATTATTTAAAAGCTACACCATGGGTAGCTGCAAAAAACAACCCTTCTTATTTTTTAAGAAACCCTTCTGCAAGCAGTAATAGCTTCACATTAACAGGTGGCAGCGATAAATCAACGTATAAATTGGGCTTTACCAGAAACACCGAAAAAGGGATGTTGCCTAATAGTAATTTGTACAAGAATATCGTCAACCTAAGCATTAACAACCAGTTGACAAAAAAATTGATGGCTGGTATATCAGCCAACGTTTCTTTCAATGGTGCTACTGGACGTTACGGCACTGGTTATGATGCTAAAAATCCTATGACCAATTTTCGTCAATGGTGGCAGACCAATGTTGACATGAAAGAGTTAGAAGAGGCATACAATCGCAATAAAGAACGCAATACCACATGGAATTGGGCAGACTATGCTAATGTTGGCGCAGGACCTATCTATTGGGATAACCCATATTTTGTAAGGTATAAAAGTTATGAAAACGACGAGAGAACTCGTATGTTTGGCAATACCTATTTGACCTATCAATTAAAGAATTGGCTAAATGTTACTGGAAGGGTATCTATGGATGGCTACAACGAGCAACAAGAAGAGAGAATTGGTATTGGTGCGATAGATGTTTCAAGTTATTCAAGATACAACAGAACATACAGAGAATTCAATTATGATTTGTTTGGCGAATACAACAAATCATTATCTAATAATATTAAGCTAACAGGTGTTACTGGTATAAATATACGTAAACAAACCATTCAATCTATTTTTGCCGAAACAAATGGAGGATTGAATGTACCAAACTTATATTCTTTAAGTAATTCAGTTAATTCTCTAGAGGCACCAAGTGAGTCCTAT
>JBEIKN010000228.1:0-3038 GCA_040379725.1 Flavobacteriales bacterium | reverse complement strand
TGGTAATTGGTAGAATATCCAATATTGTTTACCGTAAACAAATTCATTTTTTTAATGCTGATGTTTTTGCCAAAACCAAATCCAGCGCCAAAGTCAATAGGGCTGTTGAATGATTGAAGATCGTAATTGTTTCTAATTTGTTTGCCGTACTGAATGGCTTGAGCGCCAGACATGTCTGCCAGTGATTTTGGAAAGTTACTTGGTAATGCGCGATTGCCATTGTCAAAACCCAAGTAGTCCGTGCTAGATTGAACAGTATTCAATTGGTGAGATTTAAATGTTGTATTGGCTCTGAAACCCAGTCCTAAAGCGTAAGTGACAAAGTCTTTTTCTCCCTCGTTTTTGGTCAATAATTTGATCACACCACCTGCAAAATCACCCGATAAATCTGAAGAAGGTGATTTGTAAATAGACATTTTATCGAGCATGTTTGATGGGATCAAATCGAATGAGAAGGCACGTCGATCTGTTTCAGTGCTTGGCGCATTGATGTTGTTGATTTGAACACTGTTGTACCTTTGGCTCAAACCTCTGAGCATAATGAAACGATTTTCCATTAAGGTTACTCCAGGAACCCTTGCAGCTACTTTTGCAGCATCGCCATCGTTTGATTTGGCAATAGAGGCACTGGTGATAACGTTGGTAACAGATTCACTTTTCTTTTGTTCTTGCACACCAGCCGCAACAGTGGTTTGAGGTTTTCTAAAAGTTACTCTTGCCCCTTTTTTGTCTTCAATTTTTTCTCTTAAAATGATTTGGCCAAGATTCATTACTGAATTGTCTATCACTTGAATGCTATCAATGCGTTTGTTGTCGTATCCTGAAAGTTTTATGATGATGCTATAGAATCCACTGCTTAGTCCCTCGAATTCAAATTCACCTTTGGCGTTGGTTTTGATGGTTTTTTGAGCGATCAATTCAACGTTCGCTTCTGCTATTGCTTTTTTGTTTACGTCTACAACAATGCCTTTGATTCCTGAGTTTGTTGCCTTAAGTAACAGGACGTTTCCAAACAAAAAAAAGAGGGCAATAATGACTTTACATTTCATGCTACAAAACACGCCCGCGAATGTTAAGTAAATCTTAATAGAAAATGACCTTTTTAAAAACTTGCGCATTCAATTGGATTGATCAACTTTGATCTTAAACATGTTCTAATCCTTTGCTCAGATTAAGTTTTAAGGGGCTCAAGTAAATGGCTTTGGAATTTAACTTTAAAATAATATTGGGTTTAAGTAAAGTCAATGTAAGCCTCTTTATTTTGTATAATATGAAAGCGATTGCTCTAGGACTCATTTTAACTGTGTTTGGTTTGACGGTCATGGCCAACCAATCTATGGGAGTTAAAATCGTTGTTCAGGACGATAAGCAAGAGTGTTTGCCAGGTGTTAAGGTTGAAGTATTAGGAAAAGATCACTTGGTATTTTATACCAATTTAAAAGGGGAGTGTCTTTTGCCTGTTGAAGCTCAAAATTGCAGTCTCAAAATTCAAAGCATTTCATACAAGCCAATGACCATTCCGGCACACACAAAAATTTCAAAAATTATCTTGCACAATAGATAATTTTTTTACTATCTTTGTTAAGTAATTGTTAAGAGCCTATGAAAAGAATGTTAATTATAGCCAGCTTACTGGTAGTGAGCACCATAGCAATGCAAGCCCAATCAACAGGTTTTCAAATTAATTCTAATGGTCAGTGTGTGAGTGCTGGTGGCGAATTAATTACGGGTAATATTGAAACATTTTACACCACTGGTAAGACTGAAAGTGTATATGAAGTGGTTGATGGTTATAAAGACGGTAAAATGACCGCTTTTTACCTCAATGGTAATACCAAAGAAGTCGGTAGTTTTAACCAAGGTCTTAAAACAGGCGAATGGATCAGTTATTCTGAAAAAGGTCAGATTGAATCCTTAGCTTTTTACAAAAATGATTTGAAACACGGCACATGGAAAGTGTTTGACGCTAATGGTAAATTAAGAGCAGAGATGCATTACAACAAAGGCGTTAAAGTGGGTACTTGGAAAACTTTTGACGACAAAGGCATGTTGCTAGAGTTAATGAGCTATTAATACGCTTCGATTAAGCGACTAAATAGAATTTACGCGTTTTTTGATGTCTAGTCTATCCAATTTGCCCCCTTCGTTATAAGGCAAATCGGTCAACAAAACAATTTTTTTAGGATGGCAGTATGGGCTTATTTGATTTAAAAAATGCCAATCTGTTTCATGGATTTGATTGCCCTGAGCTGTCACAATAATGATTTTTTCACCCAAGGCTTCATCCTTAATAGCACTAATGCATATTGGAAAATCAATCTGCAAATGTTCGTAGATCAGTTGTTCAATTTGTTCAGGCGAAAATTTAAATCCACCGGAATTGATGACATGATCTTGTCTACCAATCACTTTAAACTGATTGTTGGATTGCAATTCTATTGTATCTGAACTCAATAGACCTTCAGGATAGAAAGGCGTCTGAATCAGTGAGCAGGCATCTGCTGTTTCTGTGATTTTAACATCCTCAAAACTGGTGTAATACGCACTGTATTCAGGCCCATTCAAGGCCCTTAAAGCAATGTGAGAATAGGTTTCAGTCATCCCGTAACTGTGAAAAAATCGGCAAGTATCAGGCACTTGTTTGATCTGCTTTTCCAATAAAGGATCAATAGGGCCTCCACCAATTAATACAACTTTAAAGTGTAATAAATGAGCTTTGCTGATTGGTTCTTTCCATACATGGAACAATTGGTAAGGTGTAAGCGAAATGATATTGGCATTAACAGCTGCCATTAAAGGATTACTAGACGGTGTTGCAATTTGGATCTTACAACCCCATACTTTTGACCGACAAAGTATCATCAATCCACCAACTTTATGAATGGGCAAACAACAAAATATTTCATCGCTTGATTGAATGTGTAAATGCTTTTGTGTTTGCAGGGCCGACCAAATCATCCATTTGCGCTCAAGCACTATGGTTTTGGGTGCGCCTGTACTGCCTGATGATTGGATGGTAAATTGCTGGGCACCATTGT
>JBEIKN010000227.1:0-3063 GCA_040379725.1 Flavobacteriales bacterium | reverse complement strand
ATTGGATAAGCCGTCATTAAACTGATATTTCCTCCCATACTAAACGACTTGCCAGCAAATTCAAATGCAGTTACCGCTTTTTGATTCACGTCAATTTGTTTACCAGATGCTTTTGATACCCAATTTAACACACAAGCGGTATTGAAGGCAAATTGACTCTTTCCTAACCCAAATTGGTAACTGACGCCCAAGGGCACTTGAGTCATTTTATAGGTGTTAGCATGATTGACATTGAATAAATTATCTTTTACATAGCGGGTTGTATCGTAGATTGTCACTGGTATCACTCCTTGAATAGGATCATTGATGTAGTATGTAGTCGATTGAATATCCAATTCGTTGGTACGGTAATGGATATTACCATTGTATAAATTTTGTTGCTGTTTAACTTGTATGCCTGCGATTAAACTCAAAGCGTTTTTGAGTGGCACACTGATACGGGCCGCCACCGAATAACCTCCTTTTACATGCATGATGTCAGGATTGTAGACCGCTAAATCGTTATTGCTATTTACAGCTGCATAACCAATGCTTGGCGTCATCATCATGTCTAAATAAACGGTTTGAGGGACTACTTGTTCTGTTGGACGTCTGCCATTCAAAGCGTATTCATTTTGAGCATTCACATGATTAAGGTCTTCAAACTGTTTGAGCACCTTTACTTTTTTAATCAAAGCAGCCCTGCTGTATAAAAAATCTCTATCCAATTCAAATTGTTCATTGAGCAATTTTGGATTGTTATACACCAACAATCTGGATTGGCCTTTACTGCTTTGCAATACAAATTCAGGCACTTGTCCATTGTTAGCCTTAATCAATTGTTCCATATCATTGGCTTTAACTCGCCATTTTGTATTATCCTGAACAAGCACTTTCGCAGGTTTAATCTGCGTGTTTTCAAACTGTTTATCTGCGCGCTTTGAAGCCGCAGCTTGAGACAAGCTTTGAGCCTTTCTTGACCCATCAGTTCTGTCATTAGACGCCATAGACTGAGGGACTTCAGGCACAAGCGGTTTAACATTTGCATTGGATGGGATTGGATGGGATGGTTTAACATCAGCAATCGATCTTGGTGTTCTTTTACCTTTTTTAGCGTGGGTCTGCTCAGAATTATGAGATGATTTAGCTTGCTTTGTAGACTCAGAATCTGCCCCTTTCGTCTGATATTGATTTTCAGAAATGTTAGGATGTTGTTCGGTTAGTTTTGGACTTTGTGTTGACTCTGATTCGTACCACATCATCACCACACTTATCGAAGCAACAGCCAATCCAATGACCCAGAACAACCAAGGCTTAGACTTTGAACGTCTTTTGTCTAAAATGTTGTTTAACACCTGATCAGAAGCTTGCCATTCAGCAGCCTTTAATTTTTCTGATAGATGTTGTTCAAATGATGGTTTCATTTTATTGTATTTTTATCTAATTGAATGATTTGTAATTGTAAATGTTTTTTGGCTTTAGCGTATTGACTTCTTGAACTGGCTTCTTCAATCCCTAAACTGTCTGCAATTTCTTTATGACTAAAACCTTCGATAGCATACATATTGAATACATACCTGTAACCTTGAGGCAATTTGGCAATCAAAGTAATGATGTCTTGTTCGGAAAGCTTATCGATGGCCGAAAAATCGTCCACTTCATATTGAGCATGGCCTTCATCAATTGTATCAAATTTCAATCGATTAGCCCTCAATTTGTTGATAGCCGTATTGACCATAATGCGTCTCACCCACCCCTCTAATGAGCCTTCTTGTTTGAATTTAGAAATGTTATCAAATACCTTCATAAAGCCATCTTGAAGCATATCTTCTGCTTCCATTCTGTCTTTGGCGTATCTCATACAAACTGCCATCATTTTACTTGAAAATTTCTTGTAAAATGCTACCTGAGAAGCTCGATCTTCTTTGATACAGCCCTTTATGAGGTCTTCTTCGGACATAGCATTTCGTATATTGTTCCACAGTGCAGCCAATTTGACTCTATAGACACCTTAATCTGCAAAACGTGGCCTGAAGGATAAAATATTTTTAAAACGGGTGTCAAAACTTGTTGAAAAGCTACGAATTTAATTGATAAATTTATTTTTTTTCGGATTTAATATTGCATCATGACTAAAGTCTGTCATATCGCCTGCATTACCCAACACGAATACCCTGATACTGTTAAGCATTATGAGCAAATCATGAAGCACTTGGGCATTGAATGGAAAACCAATGAGCAATTAAGCTGCTGTGGTTTACCCTATTTTGAAAAAGGCGAATTAACAGCCGCCAAAACAATTGCTGAATACCACCTTAATGCGCTGAATCAAACAGACTTGGTCTGCCATAGTTCAAAATGCCAACAAACATTTACAGAGCATTACAATACCATTTTCAATAATACGGCTTTACATCTTGATGCAAATGCCATGATTAAAAGGGTCCAATCCATCTTTGATATTTTACCCAATATATTACCTCAACTCAAATCAGAAAAAGCACACTATTATTGGGTTAGCAATTGTTGCCAATCCAAAGCCAACACCTTTTACAAACAAATGCAAGGCATTGAATGGTCAGAGGCGCCTATGGGTACAGCTTGTTGCGGCGCAGGAACATCTTTGCCAGCTGTCGACCCTTTATTAAGTGCAGACTTAAGCGAACAAATGATCAATGACTTTAAACAATCAGGGGCCAGCTGTATGGTGTTCGAAGACGACATTTGTCGCAAACAAATTGATGCTTTTGCACAATCAAAAGGCCTCTCAATTGCCACTTATAATTTAATTGACATCATCGCCAAACGAATTGCCTAATGCCAGAAACCAAACCATACAACAGCAGTGACCTCACTTTATTTTCGGAATCGGTTTTTAAACAAATAGGCTGTTCAGCTGAACATGCTGAGTTGGCCACCAAGGTCTTGTTAATGGCCGATTTAAGAGGCATTGATTCTCATGGATTAGCGCGCTTGTCAGGGTATGTAAGATTGTATGAAAATGGCCGCATCAATACCCAACCCAACATAACAATTATTAGAGATAAAAAAGGCAATTTCACCATTGATGGAGATTCTGGACTT
>JBEIKN010000226.1:0-3064 GCA_040379725.1 Flavobacteriales bacterium | reverse complement strand
GAGCAAATTAACTGAAGGTAAATACATCATTGAACCAACGGTGTATGCTTGTGTCATGAACAACAAATTCACGGTCTTAGGAGAAGTTAGAAATCCTGGTACATTTCAGTTTTCAGAACAAAATTTAAATTTGATACAAGCATTGGGTATGGCAGGCGATTTAACCATCAATGGCTGTCGCAGTCAAATATTGGTGATACGCGAAATGAAT
Source organism: Flavobacteriales bacterium (assembly GCA_040379725.1). Classification (GTDB taxonomy): domain Bacteria; phylum Bacteroidota; class Bacteroidia; order NS11-12g; family UBA955; genus JABMMZ01. The sequence continues at coordinate 2,853 of JBEIKN010000226.1, read as the reverse complement.
GGACAACGCAGTTACCATTACATTGACATGACCAAAACCGATTGGTTTAAGAGTCCTGTATATCATATTAGCACCAATGATGTGATCGTGGTAAAGCCTAACGGGCCAAAGGTAAAAACCGCTGGACATGTAACCAATATTGGCACCTTGACTTCTTTGTTTTCTGTGGCACTGAGTATTTATTTATTATTAACCCGTTAAGTCATGGCATTGATTACTTCAGACAACCAACAAAGCAATTTGCCTCAGCAAAACCATTCGCAGGTTCTGGTAAAGGAGATCAGAAAATACCTCAATTATTGGTATTTGATTGTCTTGTCATTGATCTTGAGTTTAATCGTATTGACCTCAGCCTTACGCTATGTGACCAATCAATACGAATCCCGTATCAACATTAAAATTGTTGATCAAACCACCAAAGAAACCGTCAACATTTCTAACATGTTAGGCGGTGGTAAATCCGGGGTGAATTTGGACAACGAAAAAGAGGGTTTAAAGTCTTTCCGCTTGTCTGAAAAGATTGTGCGTCAATTGAATTTGTGTACCTACATTTATTCAAAAGGCTACTTCAAATCAGTTGAGATGTGGGACGATGCGCCATTTATCGTCACCTTTACCGATTCTGTTGGCTTGGTTGATAACCGCTCATTCAGCATGAAGATCAACATCAACAAAGGGGGCTATACCCGTTCGTTCTTGGAGGGTACTTTTGATCAGCAACAATTTGAGTTTGGAAAAGTCTATGCCTGGAATGGTTTGAATTATCGCATTGATTTAAAACCGCGTTTGAATACAGCCATGGTGTCTGGTACCAGTTATGTGGTCACCAAAATCACCATGAAAGAAGCGGTTGAGAGTTTAGCCGGTTCTTTAGATGTTAATCCAGCGTCTAAACAGGGTGATGTCTTGACCATTAAAGTGATTGGACCCATCAAGAAAAAGAGCGAAGACATTCTGAATGCCTTAGTGAACGAGTACAATAAAGATGGTATGGCCGATCGTCAGTTGATTTATAAAAACACCATCAACTTTGTAAACGATCGATTGAATTATTTATACAACGAGTTGGATTCTATTGAGACAGGTATTGAGTCATATTTGGTGAACAATGATATGATTTCAATTGATGCGGAGGCTGCTGTTACTGCCGGTAAGAAATATGGTACTGAAGAGCGCATAGTTGCTTTAGAAGGTCAGATTGAAATGGCCAAATATTTAGATAAGTTGTTGCGCTTTGATGGCAACAGCCGTTTGTTGCCAGAGAACATTGGTGTTGAGAATGCCAATATCAATGACATCATTAATACTTACAATAATGTTGTGCTTGAACGCAGCAAGTTGAGTGCTTCTGCCGGCGATAATAATCCTGCTGTTAAGCAGTTGAATGCCCGTGTTGAAGAATTACAAGCCAATGCGATGAAGTCATTGCGCAATTACCAAGCTGAGTTGACTTTGCAATTGCAAACCTTACAGCGTTTGCAATCTGCCAATAATGCTAAGTTTAGACAAGTGCCTGCTAAAGAAAAGGCCTTGCGTTCTATAGAGCGTAAACAGAGCATCAAAGAGAGTTTATACTTGGTCTTGTTGCAAAAGCGCGAAGAAGCCGCCATTAATTTGGCATCTACAACGCCATCTGTGAAGTTCTTAGACGATGCCACTTCTATGATTGATCCGATCAGTCCTAACCGCAAAATGTTGTACACCATTGCGGTGTTATTGGGGCTTGGTCTACCGATTGGTTTTTTATTCTTGGTGTTTAAGTTAGATACCAAGGTGCGTAATTCAGACGATGTGACTTCTGCTTCGCCACGCATTCCTTTGATTGCAGAGATTCCGCGTGTGGCTGAACAGAAAAAACAAGTGACCAAACATGATAATTCGCCTTTGGCAGAGGCATTTAGGATTTTGCGTACCAACATCAACTTTATGTTGCCGGTTGATTTGCAGGGAAAGGCGCCGGTGATCATGGTGACTTCTACGATCAAGGGTGAGGGTAAAACCTTTAATTCAAGGAATTTGTCTTTTGTGTATGCCACTACCAATAAGCGTGTATTGTTGATTGGTTCTGATTTGCGTAATCCACAATTGCATAAATATTTGCAAGAGGTGAAATCATTGGGGGGCTTGAGCGATTACTTGCATGATCCTGAATTCAAATGGAAAGACCATGTGTTAGAAAAAGTTTTAGACAATACCCATTTGGATATTTTGTTGAGTGGTAGTGTGCCGCCTAATCCAGCTGAGTTGTTAACCAATGGCCGTTTTGAGTTGTTGTTAAACGAGGCAAAAACCATGTACGATTATATTATTGTTGATACTGCACCGAGCTTGTTGGTGACAGATACGATGTTGATTGCGCATTTAGCGGATTTGATTGTGTACGTGACCTCTGTTAAAGTGACTGAGAAGCGTTTGATCAATTACTCAAAAGAATTGAAAGACAGTGGCAAGTTTAATAATGTGGCCTATGTCTTGAACAATGTGATACAACCGAGTTTCTCATACAAATATGGTTACAAATATGGCTATAGTTATAACTATGGTTATGGCTATGGTTATGGGCAAGACAAAGACCAGGTTAAACGACCTTGGTGGCAGTTTTGGCGCAAGTAATGTTGGTATGGGTAAGTCGAAACAATAATGAATGGGTGAGTGGCAGCATGTGACTGACCTTGGCGAAGCTATGAAAGAAGAGAAGTCATTAAAACAAAAAACAGTTAACTCAGTATACTGGTCATTTATTCAGACGTTTTTAACGAATGGAATCTCTATTGTAACTTCAATAATTTTAGCAAGGTTGTTAATGCCAAGTGAATTTGGATTGATTGCTATGATTACATTGTTTGTGGGCAT
>JBEIKN010000225.1:0-3076 GCA_040379725.1 Flavobacteriales bacterium | reverse complement strand
CCCAATGTTGATGCCGTGCACTATTTCTGTAAAGACATACTCCCCATCATACATGCACATAAACCTAATGTGAAATTTATTATTGCAGGTCAGAGACCCGTTGATTCTGTAAAACAATTGGCCAATAAGCATGTTGAAGTCACTGGGTTTATTCCAGAACTTTCAAAGATGTATAATCAGGCCAGTGTGGTGGTTGCTCCACTCAGATTTGGAGCTGGCACTCAAAACAAAGTACTAGAAGCCATGTCTATGGGTATTCCAGTTGTGTGTTCAAATATTGGTTTTGAGGGGCTTGGCATTAAAGATGGTGAAGGGGCTTTTATGCGAACTGATGCCATTGGTTTTGCTCAACAGGTGATTGATTTATTAAACGATGCAGCTTTGAGACAGCGCACTGGCGAAAAAGGGGCTAGCGTTATTCGGGCACATTTTTCTTGGGACGAAATTGCCATTCAATTGGAAAACTATCTCAAACACTAGCAGGTTTTTGAACGTTTTTGTTCAAAACCATACTGATCCATATGCCTGCTATAGCCATTAATATGGCGCCTAAATACATTGGAGCAGCGGGTAAAATGACTTTAGCATTGTTTTGGGTAAAATAGGCAAATAGGTTGTTCATCATTAGCGGACCTATGATGCCTGTGATACTCATTGCGCTGGTGACAATACCACTCAATTCGCCTTGAGCATTAGGCGGAATGGAATGGCTCATCTCGCCTTGAATGGCAGGGCCAGCTATGCCACCCATGCAATACAATGCCGTAATGATAAACATCATATAGCCTTGGTTGGTGTAACCAAAAAGAAACATGCCTACCGTAAAAAACACAAAACCCAATTGTATGGATTTGATATTGCCTATTTTAGGGATGATGAGTCTGATCAATCCACCTTGCACGATTGAAACCATTAAACCGACCATACCCAAAGACAAGCCAATCATTTTCTCATCCCAGTGGAATTTGAATTTCGTGTAATATGGCCAGTTGGACTGAACGGCATGGGAAGCCAATTGAAGTATGAAGAAAGGCCCAATGAGTTTTAAGACGTATTGGTATTGTTTGATTTGCTTTAAGGCTCCTAGTGGATTCGCCCGTTTCCAATCAAAAGGACGTCTGTTGTCTGATGATAAACTTTCTGGCAAGAAGAAATAACATAAAACAGCGTTCAATACGGATAAAGCGCCAGCCAATAAAAAGGGCGCTTGTAAACTAATGCTTGAAGCTAAACCACCTAACACTGGTCCTAGAATAAAGCCCAATCCAAAGGCCATACCGATTAATCCAAAATTTTGAGTGCGTTTTTCGGGCGTGCTAACATCAGCAATATAGGAACTCGCAGTTGTGAAACTGGCGCCACAAATACCTGCGATAACTCTTCCGATAAATAGGACTGGGATACTCCAAGCCATTGCATGGAAAAAATAATCCAATCCCATGCCCAATAATGCGATTAAAATAATGGGTCTGCGACCATAACGGTCACTTAAATTGCCCATCATGGGAGAAAACAGAAATTGAGGAAACGCAAAAGCAAACACCATCCAAGCACCCATACTAGAGGCTTCTGATAAGCTGTAACCTCCAAGGGTTTTAAGTAATTTGGGTAAAATAGGAATGATGATACCTATACCCATAACATCAATCAAGAGTGTAACAAAGATGAGTTTAAGGGCAGTAGAGGAGGAGCTTGACTTCATGTTTCGCGAAAATACAATTAATTTCGAAGTTCTCAAGTGTATTAAGGGTTGAAAACAATCGCTCATTATATAAAAATTAATTGTACTTTTGCACCTTTAAGCTATGGCACAATTTGAATTGATCATGCCTAAGATGGGCGAGAGTATTGCAGAAGCAACTATTACTAAGTGGTTGAAAAACGAAGGCGATACCATTAAATTGGATGAAGCAGTTGTTGAAATTGCGACAGATAAAGTTGACTCTGAAGTACCTTCTACTGGCGAAGGTGTTTTGATTAAAAAACTCTTTAATGAGGGCGATGTTGTACCAGTAGGTGCGCCTATTGCTGTCATTGGCTCAGATGCCTCTGCTTCTGTAGCTCCTGTTGCAACACCTCCAGTTGTTGAAGCGCCAAAGCCAGTTGTACAAGCTGTTCAGGTTGTTGAACAGTCTATTCAGGCAGCAGCAGACTTAAACCATTCAGCACAGTCAGGTTCAAGATTTTATTCTCCCTTGGTGCTCAATATAGCTAAGACAGAAGGTATTAGTATGTCTGAATTAGAAGCGATCCCAGGAACAGGTAATGATAACAGAGTAACTAAGGCTGATATCCTTAAATACATTGCGAACGGCAGAAATCAATCTTCTGCACCTAAGTCAGTGTCTACGCCTGTGCCGGCCTCTTCAACACCAGTAACAACAGAAGTAAAAGTGCAAAGTTCTAAAATTGCTTTAATGCCTGGTGATGAAATCGTTGAAATGGACAGAATGCGTAAGCTGATTGCTGACCACATGGTAATGAGCAAATCAACCAGTCCACACGTCACCTCATTTGTCGAAGTAGACGTGACTAACTTGGTTCAATGGAGAGATAAAATCAAAGGTGGATTTGAGAAAAAGGAAAAAGAAAAAATCACCTTTACCCCAATATTTATTGAAGCGGTGGTTAAAGCCATTAAAGATTTTCCAAACATCAATGTATCTCTAGATGGTCAAAACATCATCAAGCGCAAGAATATTAATATTGGCATGGCCGCAGCATTGCCCTCTGGAAATTTGATTGTTCCTGTCATCAAAAATGCAGACACTAAAAATCTATTGGGTTTGGTGAAAGATGTTAATGATTTAGCTAAGCGTGCAAGAGAAAACAAATTGCAACCTGATGAAATTACAGGCGGTACATACACCATTACAAATGTTGGAACTTTTGGAAATGTGATGGGTACACCTATCATCAATCAACCTCAAGTAGCTATATTAGCAGTAGGTGCCATTCGTAAAAAACCCGCAGTATTGGAAACAGAATATGGCGATGTTATTGCGATTCGTCACATGATGTTCTTAAGTCATAGTTATGATCATCGCGTGGTTGATGGTGCTTTAGGTGGAGCCTT
>JBEIKN010000224.1:0-3077 GCA_040379725.1 Flavobacteriales bacterium | reverse complement strand
TGCCCTTGTATTTGATCAGATAAACATAATAATCTGTGGCACAGGCTTGTCCCTGATAGGTGCCATCCCAACCGTCTCTGTAATCATCCGTTTCAAATAAACGTTCGCCCCAACGGTTGTAAATTTGAATGTTGGCTTTGCTCACCGCTCCAGAATTGATTTTAAACACATCATTACTTCCATCATCATTTGGCGTAAAGGCATTGGGAATAAACAAAGTAATGGTATCTAATACACAAATCCTTACTGAAAAACTATCGGTACAATTCCCCTCATTTTTGATCCATAGCGTAACAGTATAGCTATCCGTATCGCCTATGTATTGATGCGATGGATTTACCCCTTGTTTGTAGGGCACTTGGACATTGTCACCAAAATCCCAATAACCAGACACCCCCCCCTCACTTAAATCAATTGTGCGCAGTAACGCATTGTTACTATACAAACACTGACCTGCTGGAGAGGTCGCAAAATAAGCCCTAATGCGTGAATATCCTGGAATATTGGCCGTAGTATCGTATGTACAAGCGGTTAAATCATTTTTGACGTGGACTTTATAGGTAGTGCCAACTGGTGCGACTATTTTGGGTGCAAACTGCTGAGGGATGGTATTCCATGTATAACTGTAAGGGCCTGTGCCAGTCATTTTAATCTCTGCAAAGCCCAAATTTCCATAACATTGAATAGGACTGGTCGTTATTTGGCCAAAGAATTTAGGGTGCACATAAACCGGCGCATATTGTATAACCGAATCGCTACAGGCGTCTTTGACGATTGCCCAATATTGTGTACTAGCTTTTGGCAACACATAAATATTTTGAACATTTAAAGCACCATTACTCCATTGTAATTGGTAATTACCAGTACCACCCTTAACCTGACTTGAGAGTGTTACAGGCACTCCCGGACATATGGTATCTTTATCAGAACTTAAACTCAGCCTTAAGGTATCGGCAACCTGAAAGGCATATTGTTTTGAGTTGACACATTTCCCTGAACCCACTTTGTATGTGATGGTATGCGCACCAGTCCCTGCTTTTGAAGGGTTAAATGAGCTGTCTGTGATACCCGGACCTGTCAATTGCCCCCCTCCAGGCGACAAGACCAATTGTGTTGTACTGTCTCGCATACAATAATTACTCAAGAGTCCGAAGACATTTACATTGGGTAATGGCCTGACCGTAACTTTGATGGTATCTTGACATTTACCAGGATAATTGAATAAGATAACATGTACGCCAACCCCTGCTGTTATTGGGCTGAACATGCCTGTTATTGCGTTGGTAATCCCTTTTCCGCTGAAACTCCCCTTACCTGTTCCATTGAAGAATTTGAATGGATCGTCTGCTATACAAAAACTGGTGTCTTTCTGAATATTAGCTCTAGGATAGACCATAATAATCATAGTATCTTTACAACCATTGCCATCGCCAATAATGGTATTAATGCTACCCCTTCCGGCCAAAGCAGGACTAAATTTTTGACTGTACACTGTTGTTCCTACAATGCCTTTGCTGCCTGTAAACAACAAATTCCATGGATCATTCTTAATGTATTGATAGCGCATAAAATAAGCGGTATCTGAAACACAATTTTTAACCGTATCTGTATAAAAACGAGAATACCTAAAATAAATAATTTTAGTATCCATGCATCCGTTCATAGCATGGTAGATCAAATTGGTTTGAGTAAAAGTAGATTTGCTTGGCACCTTAAACGAATCGGGCGAAAAAACCCCCGCTAAGGAGTCAATAATGCCTTTGCCTGTCCAAAAGCCGCCAATTGGCAGACCTGTTGGCAATGTTTTATTACCAGCATCTGGACAAACAATTTCATCCCAACGCGCATCTACGTCAGCAATATGCCTTTGTAAAGTGTCTTTACAGCCATTGATTGTGTAGATATAATTCTTATTACCAGCTCCGGCTGCATTTGGATTATTAATGCCTAAGCTTGAATTAGTTACAGATGGGCCTGTCCAAACGCCTCCTTTTGGAGTGAACTTAAAGGTATCTGCTGTAACTGATTTACACAACGTGTCGAATTGTTTGATATTGATGCCATCAATATTGATGGTTTTATTACTTGTACATCCATTCCAAGTATAAGTCACCACAAAAGTGCTTGGACTGGAGGTTGGTGTTACAACTCCAAAGGAATCAATGTTTGGACCAGACCATTTACCTCCAGTCGGGGTAAATCCAGTCACCATAAATTTCGGCGCATTGGGACAAGCCGCATTAGGATTACCAGCCCAAATAGGCCTTACGGTTATCATGACAGAATCTTTACAAGAGCCAATAGTATAATAGATTTTAAACGTTCCTCCACCAGCCAAAGATGGACTAAAAGTGCCATTGGCAGAATTGGTAATGCCTGTGCCCGACCATGCCCCTCCGCTTGGACTTGCTTGTAAGTTAAAGGGCAAAGAAGACTGACAAACTGTGGTATCATTTTGAGCTGTTGGCGGATCCAACACAAGGATGTCAATGGTATCATATCCCGGAATAGAAACACCATCTGAAACTTTTAAAATGTATTGCGTATTGACCAAAGGACAAACCCATTTGGGTGGTGCTCCAGTCAAGCCCCCACTCAACCAAGTGTATGTGTAATTGCTCGCATTGCCGCCTGTAATGGTCGCGGTAATTTGAGCACAAGAGCCTTTACATAGCGTATATTTACTGGATTTCAAATCCACTAAAATAGGACAGTTACTGATTTTAAAATTCAATTTGGCATTGATCTTCCAAACACTGTCACAGGCATCTTTAAAAGATGAATTAAAATTCAACAGATAATTGCCGCTTTTATTCAATCCGCTAGCAAAATAAACATCAAAGGTTTTGGTTTCATTTCTACTATTACAGTTGACTGGAACAACATTACTGATGGCCGTACTCAAAGCCCCTGACAAAACAAAATTCTTGGCTTTTACAGAATCGCAATTGAACCATTGATCAAGCGTAACCCTTATTTTATTGCTGTTACAATCAGGGTCTGCTATTGCTGTAAATTTTGGCTGAGGCACTGAAGTAATTTTGGCTTCCCAATTCAAGTCCCAACCATCGCAAACG
>JBEIKN010000223.1:0-3083 GCA_040379725.1 Flavobacteriales bacterium | reverse complement strand
TGCACCAACGCCCACCTGCACCACTGCCATTTCCGCTCACATAATCGTATTTCCATAAGCTGTTCCATTCTTTTGCGCCCTGAAAATTGGTACTTACAAAACCTTCGGTGCCAGTATTGGTCGCCACAAAGTAAACTTGTTTAGGATCTGAAGGGGCTATACCAATACACATTCTACCATAAGTGCTCGGAAATCCTGAAGGTAAAATACTGACCCAGGTTTCTCCATCAATACTTCTCCATAAACCTTTCTGAGTGCTTTCGCTGCTTAATGTTGCATAAACAACACCTGAAGGGTCTATTGCCACATCGGTATAATAGGAATAATTTGGTAAGGCGCCTGAGCGCTTTTTCTTCCATGTGGTACCGCCATCTAATGATTTCCAAATGCCACCGTATGTGGCCACATAGATTTCATCTTGAGCATGATTGCTGCTATCTATGGCAATGTTCCAAACCCCATCAAAATCACTGTCGAAAGTGGTTGAACTTCCGCCATTGGTGGATGGTAATATTGACCAATGATCACCACCATCGGTACTTTTCAGTATGCCCATGCCTAAATAATAAGCTCCTGTAGCAGTGCCACTAGAACCTGATAACTCGCCTGTGCCGGCATACCATATATTGGTTTTACCTTGACGTTTATCTTGCATGATACAGGTAATGGCATTCGCCGGACAATCTGTTTTAGTCCATGTATTACCGCCATCATAGGATTTATAGATGCCGCCTGTAGCGGATCCTGTTAAGAGTGTAGAGTGGTTATTGACATCAAAAGCGAATGCTCTGGTTCGGCCGCCTTGGTTATTGGGTCCTCTTAATTTCCAGATATCTTCGGAGCGTTTGCTGTTAAAATAGGCCGGCAATGTTTGCGCAAAAGCCAATTCTTTCATGCGAATTTGCTTCGGAATCTGACCTGATTTAGGGTCAGCTAATAATTTAAGATTATAAGCTTGCAAGGCCTCTTTTTCGAAGCCATCATTATATACTTGAGTATGAATTTTTTTTGAACAGGCAAACAAAGTGAGCGCAGCCAATAAAAACATGTATGGTTTTAACATGTTTCAATAATACTAAAAATAACGCAATCTAAAAGCCTGTAATTACACTACAATATTGATGATTCTACCTTTAACCACAATGACTTTCTTGGGGGATTTGCCTTCGAGGTATTTGAGGGTTTGATCATTGTTTAAAACAGCTTGCTCAATAGCTGAAGCCTCAACATCAAGTGCAAAATTCAAATTGAATCTGACTTTACCATTAAAGGATACAGGATAATTGAAGTCGTTCTCAATTAAATGTTCGCCGTTAAATAATGGCCATTGTGTGTATTCAATGGTTTCTGTGTTGCCACATAATTGCCATAGCTCTTCTGAAATATGAGGGGCAAACGGCGAAAGCAAGACCACCAAAGGTTGTAATATTTCGCGTTTGTTGCACTTTAACTCTTGTAATTCGTTAACGCATACCATAAATGCACTAACAGATGTGTTGAAAGAAAAATGCTCAATGTCTTCTGTGATTTTTTTAATGGTTTTATGCAGGACTTTGAGTTCAGCTTTTGAAGCAGATTCATTGCTTAATTCAAACGTTTCATTTGGATTGTTGTGGAACAATCTCCAGAATTTTCTTAAAAACCTTAATACCCCTTCTATACCTTGTGTGCTCCATGGTTTGGCGTCTTGTAATGGCCCTAAGAACATTTCGTATAAACGAAGTGTATCAGCCCCATAATCATTGCATACATCGTCCGGATTGACAACATTATGCCAGCGTTTTGACATTTTGCCAACTTCGGTCCCACAAATGAATTTGTCATTTTCTGAGATAAATTCTGCTTGTTCAAATTCAGATGGGCGCCATTGTTTTAGTCCCTCAATATTGACTTCATTATTGGCATTGGCTAATTTAATGTCAATATGAATAGGGGTTGTTTCATATTGATCCTTTAAACCAAATGACACAAACTGATTGCTATTGTTAATTCTATACACCAAGCATGAACTGCCTTGAATCATGCCCTGATTAATGAGTTTCTTAGCTGGCTCATCAACTGGAATTATGCCTATGTCAAATAAAAATTTAGTCCAAAATCTGAAGTACAACAAATGGCCAGTGGCATGCTCGCTACCACCTATATACAAATCAATATTTTGCCAATAGTTTAAAGCGTCTGGACTTGCCAACGCACTTGATTCTTCGTTATCCATGTACCTCAAGAAGTACCAAGATGAACCAGCCCAACCAGGCATTGTAGTGGTTTCAATCGGGTGACCTTTGTACTGCCAATTATTGGCTCGAGCCAAAGGCGGCTCGCCAGTTTCTGTCGGTAAGTATTTGTCAATTTCTGGCAGAACTAAAGGCAGGTCATTTGTATCAAATGTTTTAGGTATGCCTTGTTCGTAATAAATTGGAATAGGCTCTCCCCAGTATCGCTGTCTTCCAAACACAGCATCCCTAAGTCTGTAATTGATTTTGCCCTTACCTAAACCTTTATCCTCGATGGCTTGAATGGCTGTTTTAATGGCTTGTTTTACCTCTAAACCATTTAAAAAATCAGAATTGCATAGGCTGCCTTCTTTGGCATCATAACAGGCTTCTTGAATATTACCTCCTGCAACAACTTCAATGATGGGTAAATTAAAATGTTTTGCAAATGCATAGTCTCTGCTGTCGTGAGCAGGAACAGCCATTACAGCCCCTGTGCCATATCCACCTAATACATAATCAGCCACCCAAATAGGAATTAACTGTTGTGTAAATGGATGCACACAATAGGAGCCCGTAAATGCACCAGTGATATTTTTTACCTCTGCTTGTCGTTCTCTTTCTGAACGGTTTTTAGCCTTTTCAGCATAGTCTAAAGCCGCTTGTTTATAGTCGCCAATGCACAATTTCTGTAGTTCTTCGTGTTCAGGTGCTATGGCTAAATAACTCACACCAAACACAGTATCAGGACGTGTGGTAAACACCTCAAGTGTTGTGCTTTGATTGTGAACGCTAAAATGCAGAGATGCACCTTCGCTTTTACCTATCCAATTGCGTTGAGCTTCCTTAATGCTATCAGACCAATCAATT
>JBEIKN010000222.1:0-3119 GCA_040379725.1 Flavobacteriales bacterium | reverse complement strand
TATAATGTGTTTAATGTACATCATTTTAAAAGGACTATTTTACCAATGGATTGCTTAAACAATTGATTGTTATTTTTATCGGCATTCAATAAATCGTTGCCTTGAGTATTGTCTAACTGTTGAATGGTTTCGCCATGTAGTTGCATATTCACCACATACAAATAAACCCCATTGGCTAGGCGGTCTCCAAACTCATCAGTACCATCCCAAACAATGTCACTAATATTATTGCCTATGCGCAGATTACCCAAATCTTCCTTGTGAATTTGCTTCACAATACGCCCTTGTATGGTCATAATGTTAATGTCAATTTTATCGGGAATTTCTTCGCCTGTGAGGGTAAACACAAAGCGCATTGCCGTTGTAAACGGATTTGGGTAAGGGTAAAAATGTGTAGTAGAAGATTTGCCAATAACAGAAAATTGTATGCTGTATTCAGATGGTGCAGCCCAATTGCCACTGGCATCTATGGATTGCGCTTTTAAAGTATAGATACCATCGCTCAATTGCTTTGGTTGAAATTCGGCACGCGCTAAGTTCTGTGCAGTGTTTGCTGGGTAATATTTAACATTAAAAGTGTCAAAATTAATGGCCTCAAATTGCGAACTATTAGGCCGTTTCAACCATATTTTAATTCGACTGCTGTCTGATTGCCAGTTCAGTTTATTTTCATCTTTACTGGCTATATGAATCATAGGGCTACTCGAAACAATCTCACCATTCATAATGCGTTTACCATCAAAAGTAACATCCAACAATGGGTTAATATTGTCTGCAATCACATAAAAGTATTTCACAGCAGTATTATTGCTTAAAGATTGCTCAGGCAAAATGGCTTTTTGATATGGACTAAAGTTGACTTTTATGGTGTATGCGAACCTGCCACTCATGTTTTTGGTAGTGGTTTTAGCAGCGATCATCAAGTATTCGTCTGCTTTAAGGCTATCGATACTGGTATAGGTTTGATTGAATACAGTGTCTTTAGTGTCAACATGATAGATGATCACTTGTTGTTTAAGGCCTTTTGCAAAAGGCATTCTAGAGATGTTTTGGAATGCCATCGAAAAATCAAATAGCTCACCTTGTCTAAACGTATCTTTCCAAATGCCGGCATTGATGTTTGGATTCAAACTGCCTTCTGGCACATCTGAAGCTGTTACACGCCAATGTTTAAGTTGAGGAGGTGTGTAATATTGCCCATCTTTAAATTGAGCTTCTAGATAGATATTTGGGTACACTTGCGCAGGAATATTACTGATATCAATTGGTGATTGTACCTTGTTTTTAAACCAAACGGTGTCTTTGCCATTTTGATGGATGGCATGAATGGTTAATAATAAACTGTCCAGCCTATTTGGCTCCAGTGTATGGCTATGAAAGTAAACCTTATCCCAATTGCTGGTTGGTCCAATCCATTCTGAATATAGTTGACCTGATCCTTTTTTGCCTATGAGGTTTTTTTCAAGCTCAATGTATCCACCTTTTCCATCGTAGTAGTTCCCTGTATCTTCTAATGCCGCGCCAATTGGGCTGTTTTTCTTACCAATCATTGCATACGATGTAAGATTGCTATTAACATGACGAATCAGATCAGCGCCCATTTTTTCAAAAGCTGCAATGACCTGAGGTGTTAAGTAATTTGGAGGAATGCCGTTGACATTGCAAAGTGCTATGTGGGTGCTATCGGGAATGGAGTCTACCCAACGAATAAAATTGCTCACATTACTTGGGTCTAATGAAAAGTTGTAGGCCTTGAGGGCATTTTCATAATAATCCATTCCATAGAATTTATTCGGATTAAAGATGCCTGGTAATTGTATCTGTTGCAAGGTATTGCGATCAAACAATACAGCAACAATATTATCTGATGCACCAGGGTTTAAAGACATGGCCGCTTGACCGCCTTTTTTAATTCCGAAATTTGGTTTTTTATCCAAGTAAGTATTCACGTATACTTTTTCAGCAATGGCTGAAAATTCAAATTGTTTTTTGTTGCTATTCAAAACAATATTATTCAGACGGCTGCTTGTTGTAAACTGAGGAAAATCGGATTGGGACCAACCATCTGCATGATTGAAAACATGAATAAAACTGCGCTCAGACCAATAACCACCTTGAACGGTTCCGGTTGAAATTCTGCATCGCCAATAATAAACGGTGCTATCTTTTTGGCCTATCAATTTTACTTTCCATGATTTTAATTGACCAATGATACTGCCAGCACTGTCTTTTTTAAGCCATGGGCTATTAAAGTTTGATACGGTATCTATCTCAAAAACAAATTGGTAATTTTTTTCGAATAAATTCAATGCTTGCGCTTTGAGTTCAACGGTATCGTTGTTTAAGTCATGAACGATATCAAACCGTTTAGGGAGAATTAAATTGATGCCGTTGCCAGGTATATAAGGGTTAAATACGGCTCTATTGTTGGCATAGTTGCTTTCATTTACTTGCCAATCATGGTTAATGTTAACGACAAACTGGTTAATGCCAGCACTTGCCATATCTTTCGATTTGATGTAAAGCAACAAGGTGTCTTTAAATGCAATTGGTCCTACTCTGAAATGATAGGTATTGACAATGAAATTATTTGGATAATGTCTTTCAATGAGCACATTAAAAGAATCAGCGCTGTATTGACCTTTGTTTTCGATTGGAATGGCAACTGCAAAAGAATCACTAACAGCGGTAACATTGCTTGGGTATAAGAAGAGGCTTGGATCACTAACAGCATAATCTGCTTGTGTTGGTTGGTAAAATTTGATTGAAGGATCGCCTTGTAAAAACAGCTCTCTAGCTTGTATTCGACTTAAAATCCAAGTGTAATTATACGTCGATTTAAGCATGTCATTTATGGCTTCACCTATGGTGTATTGTCCTGTATAATTGAGTGCAAATGCTTGGCGGTACAAGTTGTTGATTTGCTGATCCACCAAACCTAGTTCTGATAAACCAGTTTGGCCTAGAAAGGCGATAGCGCCCTTTTGGTGACTTTTTACGAAGAGTTCACCGGACAGTTTAATGTTTGAAGAAGGAGGTCCTAAACAAGGATTACCTATGCTGCAGCCATTAAAATAGAAGATTGGATATTTATTGGTGTTGCGGTAATCTGAAGTGTC
>JBEIKN010000221.1:0-3162 GCA_040379725.1 Flavobacteriales bacterium | reverse complement strand
CATTTTCTGAAGCATTAAAAGTCAAGTGTCAAAATGATGAATACATTGATTTGTGTGGACAAACCTCATTGCTTGACTTAATGACTTTTATTGGAGAGGCTAGTGTTGTGCTAACGCCTGATTCTGCTGCATTGCATTATGCACTCTTAACGGCAACCAATACAGTTGTGATCAGTAATGGAACCAATTGGCAAAGATTCACCAACTATCAGCCCTATGTAAAACATCAAGTAAAAGTGGTTTACCCTAAATGGTTACAATTGGATTCCAATCATTTAAAATTGCAATACAGTCATACTGAAATTCAATCCATAACGGTTCAACAGATAGTCGACGCCATATATGCGGTTAAGCCTTAATCCATTCGAGAAAAAGGCAACGCATCGAGTGGGGTAAATTCACCTTTTAAAAATTTGTAGTGCCCAACCATGGCAATCATGGCAGCATTGTCTGTGCAATATTCAAAAGCTGGAATTAAAGTGTTCCATTGGTGTTTTTGACCCAACTCATTGACTGTTCTTCTTAATAGCTTGTTGGCAGATACGCCACCTGCAATGGCAATGGTTTGAATGTTGTGGTCTAAAGCTGCTTGTTCGAGTTGTTTGATCAATGGTGCAACTATGGCTTTGCGCATACTTGCGCAGATGTCGTTTAAATGATCTTGGATAAACCTTGAAGGCTCAGTTTGTTTTTGTAAAAAATACAAAAGGGCTGTTTTTAATCCGCTATAACTGAATTGATAAGGGGCTAATTTAGCCGTAGGGAACTCAAAGGCTACGTCATTGCCCAGTTCGGCAAGTTGGTCAATCAATGGACCACCCGGATAGGGCAGGTTTAATAATTTTGCTGTTTTGTCAAAGGCTTCACCCGCTGCGTCATCAAGGGTAGATCCAATTACACGCATCTCAAGTTCAGATTTGACCAATAGCAATTGCGTGTGCCCACCAGATACCAATAAACAAATCATCGGAAACTTGGGCTTTTGTTCAATGAAGTGCGCGGCAACATGCGCCTCTAAATGATTAACCCCTATACTAGGAATGTCTAACGCCAAACAAAGGCCTTTTGCAAATTGACTGCCAACCAATAATGATCCCATTAAGCCAGGTCCTTGCGTATAGGCAATGGCTTGTAATTGATGTTTGTCTATGTTGGAGGTTTTAAGTGCTTGCTCAACGACTTTTACAATGTGTTGTTGATGAGCTCTGCCGGCCAATTCGGGTATGACGCCACCATATTGTTGGTGTATTAATTGGCTTGAAACAATATTGGCAAGTATTTTGCCGTTTTGAATCACAGCAGCTGCAGTATCATCGCAAGAAGATTCAATGGCCAAGATGTTGATAGTGTCTTGTTTTTCTGTCATTGTGTGTATAGTCTTCTTGTGTGGTTACTTATATTTGCCCTTAAGGCCAAAAGTGTTAGCAAAGATATCTAAAATAGCGCGATTAATACTACTCATCATGTTTTTCGTGGTGGGGCTTTTATACATTGCTTTTAGAAGTAAGCCTGTGCAATCATGGTTGGCACAGCAAGTGACCGAATATCTATCAACAGAATTGAAGACCAAAGTGAAAGTATCTGGGGTAGATATTGCCTTTTTTAAAACAGCTATCATTGAAGATTTGTATGTTGAAGATCAGGCCGGTGATACCATGTTTTACTTCAGAGAGTTGAGTATAGATTATCGCACATACAAAGCCAATAAAAGACTGATTGAATTAAATGCGATTGCTATCAGTGGTGGAAAGGTATATTTCGGAGAGCATAAAGGAGATTCAACTGATAACTATGAGTTTCTTTTGGATTATTTTGATGCAGGTCCTAGAGATCCTAGAAAGCCTAAAGTGATTTGGACCATACACAGTGACCAACTTGATCTCGAAGATCTTAGATTTGATTATTTTCAAGACAATGATACGGCACCCGACTTTATGCCGTTTAATTACAATCAAATCAGTTTTACGGATATACAGGCGAATGCTTCTGATTTTTATCTGATTGATGATTCTTTAAACTTTACAACCAATGCTTTGTCTGCTAAAGAACGCTGTGGATTTGAGTTAAAACAATTACAAGCAAAAACCAATATTCATGCAAAGGGTATTGAGTTTGATGGTTTTCATTTGTTTAGCAATCAGAGTGAAATCAAGGGTGATTTTAAATTGTTAACCAATACTTGGAAAGACTACAACCATTTTAATGATCAGGTATTGATCAAGTCTAAGATTACTGAAGCTTCTATTCATACGGATGATTTGGCTTTTTTTTCAGAGGCTATTCAACCCTATCATTTTAAATTGAATTTAAAGGGCGCTTGCGAGGGGCCTTTGTCTCGATTAAGAGGTTATTCAACAGAAATTCAGTGTTTGCAAAACACCAATTTCAAAGGGGATTGGTCAATGACAGGCCTACCCAATTTTGATAATACACTTTTGGATTTTAATGTACAACAATTTAAATCCAATTATCATGATTTGAATGTCTTGTCTCAAAACAATATACCAAGTAATTTTTCAGCCCTAGGTAGTATTCAATACCAAGGGAGTTTTATAGGTTTTTATAATGACTTCGTTTCATTTGGAGATATCAGTACTCAAATTGGTAAGTTTAAATCTGATATCAATATCAAATACAAAGATGGTTTAGATAAGGCCTCATATTCAGGGACTTTAAAAACAGATTTCTTTAAAATTAAAGCGTTTGTTAAGGAAGCTCAAGTGGATGATGTTGGCTTTGATGTGCGCATTGATGGTATAGGAATGAGCCGTGATCATTATAAAATTGATTTGGATGGCACTTTGCCTCATGTCACTTTTCGCGGGCATACTTTCAAAGACATTAAAGCAAAGGGGCAGATGAGTAAATCCAGGTTCGCTGGACAAGCCACCTTCAGAGACGACAATTTAAATATGGATTTTGATGGGGAGTTTAGAAGTGACTTAAAGATTCCTTCTGCTCATTTTACTGCAGATTTGCATCAAGTAAATTTAAAGAGTTTTGGATTGGATGCCACTGATCAATGGCTAAAAGGGGTCTTTAATTTGGATTTTGTTGGACAGAGTATAGATGATGCTGAAGGCAGTATTGTGGGCGAAAAAGTTTCTATTGAACGCAATGGTCAATTGGTTAAAGTGCCCTATATCAATTTGTCAGCTTATG
>JBEIKN010000220.1:0-3179 GCA_040379725.1 Flavobacteriales bacterium | reverse complement strand
GTCGAAAGAAAATCTATCAAATTGAAGTTACGCCTAAAAACCCATTAGATTTAGTCTTTACCGGATATGTTTGGATTGAAGATTCAACTTTCGCTTTGAGGTCCTTGTCATTAAGCATAACCAATAAAGCCAACTTAAATTTTATTGAGAAATTAAAAATCACTCAAGAGTTAGCCCCTACTGCCGCAGGCGCTTATGTACCTGTTAAGTCAAGGATACTTATTGACATTGCTGAGATGTCAAAAAAATCAGCCGGCATGATTGCCATGTTTAGCAATACCTACGAACATATTGGTGTCAACATTGATCGCCCTAATACTTTTTACGACTATCCAATCATCATGACAGATGGGGCAACAACGCACTCCGATGCCTATTGGGATACGGCAAGACACGAGGCATTATCTGCTGACGAAAAACGTGTCTTATCAAAAATCGACACCTTAACCAATGTTAAAGTGATTAAGAACTATGTTGAATTCATCAACATCGCTTTTAATGGTTATAAAACCATTGGAAAAATTGATTGGGGTCCTTATGCCATGATGTATGGATACAATGTACTTGAAGGCCATCGATTAAGACTGGGTATGAAAACCAATTTCCATTTTAGTAAAAATTATATTTTAAGTGCCTATGCAGCCTATGGTTTTTCTGACTCTCAATTTAAATACAAACTCCAAACAGAAAGGGTTTTAAATCGAAAGCATTGGACTATGGTGGGTGCCTCATACAAACGCGATGTGGAACAAATTGGCGTTACTGACGATTACTACGGATCAAGCAATTTATTTACGGCTGTA
The DNA here is from genome assembly GCA_040379725.1 of Flavobacteriales bacterium. Classification (GTDB taxonomy): domain Bacteria; phylum Bacteroidota; class Bacteroidia; order NS11-12g; family UBA955; genus JABMMZ01. The sequence goes on along the minus strand of JBEIKN010000220.1, from coordinate 2,376 downwards.
TCAGTATTTGCAGCCAATCAACTGAATCGCACTAAAGAATCTAAATTTTGGCTTAATAGTGAATTCCACAAAGGTTGGAACATCAAATTGGTCATGATGCATAAAGAGTATCAATTTCAACCGGTAAGGCAATTTAATTTTGCTTATTTTGATGACGCCAATGATACTCAATCCATCTCTAGTGATTTCACCAATTCAACTGTAACTCTTGGGCTTAGATGGGCTCCCAAAGAATACTATTTACAAAACGATAATGAACGTGTTAAGCAATCTAAACCAGGTGGATTTGCATTGTCTTTAAATTACACACATGGATTCAAGGGTGTTTTTGGCAGTAGATTTGATTACAATAGAGTAACCGCCAGCATTGAAAAAGGCCTGAGTTTCGGCTATTGGGGTAGAACTGATTTTACATTAAGTGCAACTAAAATATTCGAAACACTACCCTACCCTTTATTAGAAGTGCATAGAGGGAATCAATCCTTTGTATACAGTACAAGTGCTTATAATATGATGAACTTTTTCGAGTTCATTACTGATCAAAGTTTATTCCTTAAAATGGAACACCACTTTAATGGCGCCATTTTAAACCGAGTGCCCATCATGAAAAAACTCAAATGGAGAGAATTCTTTGAAGCCAGAGCTGTTATGGGAACGCTCCGCAATGCGAACATGACCTTAGTACCCAAATACGATGCTTACAACAGAAGCACCTCCCCTTTAGCAAACAAAATTAACAAAGAGCCATACATAGAAATGGCCTATGGTTTAGAGAATGTGTTTAAAGTCATGCAAATTGCTTTTGTTCATAGATTAACGCAATTAGCAGATGGCGAAAACATCCGAAAATTTGGCATCAAAATCGGTTTAAGCGTATCATTTTAACCTTTATGAAAGCATTAATTGTTATCCCAGCCCGTTATGCATCCAGTAGATTTGAAGGCAAACCTTTGATCACAATTGCAGGCAAATCAATGATTCAAAGAACCTATGAACAGGCCTGTAAAGCAGCCTTTGACAAAGATGTATATGTTGCCACAGACGATCAACGCATATTCGATCATGTATCAACATTTGGGCAATGTATCATGACCAAAGCAGACCATCAAAGTGGATCAGATAGGTGTTTTGAAGTCTTTCAAACATTAAAGCAAACGTATTCATGTATCATCAATTTACAAGGCGATGAACCATTTATATTACCCGAACAGATTGAAAGTTTGTACCAAGCCATTCAATCAACTGATGCCGATATCGCTACCCTCAAAATCGCCATTCATACACCGAGCGAAATCTTCAACCAAAATATTGTAAAAGTGGTCTGTAATTTAGATGGCATGGCTTTATTGTTCTCAAGACAATGTATTCCGTTTGTTAGAGGGGTTGAGCAAAATGAATGGCATCATCACAATACGTATTATAGGCATATCGGTCTGTATGGCTTCAATAGTAATATTATTCCTCAACTCATGCATTTACCGCTTAGCCCATTAGAACAATTGGAGTCACTTGAGCAATTGAGGTGGTTAGAAAACGGGTATAAAATTCATGTGAGTACTACCAATTTTGCGAGTCCTGCAGTTGATTCACCTGAAGATTTAACAACTGTTGACAATTTCTTGAAAATACATCCTGAATTTGCCGGCTAAAATGCCCTACCTTTGTCATCCGGTTATCTGCTCCATCTGTACAGTTTAATTTTCATCCAGATACACTGGAATCATTGATTTTACAGGCCTTCATTTAACCATAACTCAATATGGAACAGAAGTGTAAATACGTATTTGTAACCGGCGGCGTTACATCATCATTAGGCAAAGGCATCATCTCTGCATCGTTAGCAAAGCTTTTACAAGCAAGAGGTTACAGAGTGACCATTCAAAAATTTGATCCTTATATCAATGTGGATCCAGGCACATTGAATCCATACGAACATGGTGAATGTTACGTCACAGAAGATGGCGCTGAAACCGACCTCGATTTGGGTCACTATGAGCGTTTCTTAAATGTCCCAACTTCTCAAGCCAACAACGTCACTACAGGTAAAATTTACCAAACAGTTATCGAAAACGAACGTCGTGGAGACTATCTTGGCAAAACAGTTCAAGTGGTTCCGCACATTACAGATGAAATCAAACGTCGCATGCGTTTGCTTGGAGATTCTGGCCAATACGATATTGTCATTACCGAAATTGGAGGTACAGTTGGTGATATCGAATCTCATCCATTCATTGAAGCTGTCAGACAAATCAAATGGGACTTGGGTGAAGAAAACACCATAGTGATTCATTTAACCCTAGTGCCGTATTTGAAAGCGGCTGGTGAACTCAAAACCAAACCAACTCAACACTCTGTTAGATTCCTTCTTGAGAGTGG
>JBEIKN010000219.1:0-3206 GCA_040379725.1 Flavobacteriales bacterium | reverse complement strand
CTATGGCACAAAAAACTTAGTCTTTATCCGAGAAGGTTTTGAGTCTAAAATTGATACCATTAGAATTTCGGGCAATCACCAATTGGACATCAGATTACAACCAAGTTTTGACGAAGACAATGCTGATGAGCCAATATTAGTTACCCTCGACAGCTCCCAGATTAACACCGATGAGGCACCTGAAACAGTTCATCAAATCAAAAACACTAAAAAAACCGATGCGTTGATCCGAAAAGCACTCACCCACAACATGAAAATCATAGACCGAGTGGACAACGGTTTGCTTGAATTACCCGGCCAACAAATCAAACGCATGCCTTCTCTTTTGGGCGAAGTGGATGTGGTTAGATCATTAAAACATTTACCTGGCGTTATGCCGGGCACTGAACTCACCAATGGCATGTACGTTCGTGGGGGTGGTCAAGATCAAAACTTAGTCATGATTGATGGCACACCCATTTACAACATGAATCATGCATTTGGTTTTTATTCTATTTTCAATGCAGAAGGCATCAGCAATATCAGTCTAAGCAAAAGTGGCTATTCTGCCAGGTACGGCGGAAGGTTATCTGCCATAACAGATGTTTCCATGAAAGAAGGCGCCAACAATACCATTCATGGCATATTTACCCAAAGTATGGTGGCCTTAACTTTAAATCTGGATGGACCCTTATCGCGCGATGGCAGAACCAGATTTTCTGTCGCAGCGAGACGTTCATACCTTGACTTATTGATATTTAGACCAATTAGTGACGACACCAGTAAAATCATATACACGTTTTATGATTTTAACTTTAAATTATCTCATACCATCGACAACAAGAACAAGTTGTTTTACAGCTTCTATAGCAACAGAGACCGATTATACACTTACCAAAAAGAAGTAATAGTCAACAGCTTCACTAAAGTCAACGAGCAAAGTCAAGACGTCAGATGGGGCAACTTTGCTAATTCCGTCAAATGGAACAAATCTATTAGCAACCGCTTATTTTCAAGTCTTGCTTGCAATTACAGTCAGTACAAAAGTGTGATTGGTATAGATTTCTCAATGCGTTATGACAGTGCTGCCCAATCCGACTATTCCAAAGTTACCTACAAATACCAAAATTTCATAAGAGACTTTCAAACAGGTTTGCATTATGATTATTTGCACAACAAAACCCATACATTAAAATTCGGATCTGAATTGTCCTTTAAATCATTTCTTCCGGGAAGAACTAAATCTCAATACGAACACAATGGAGCCCTATCAAACGACACTGCATTTGGCATAAAAAAGCCACTACCCACTCAAGAATTGGCCTTGTATTTTGAAGACGAACTGAAACTGTCCCCTAAGTTTAAAACCAGTATTGGCAGCCGCTTGGTCAACTATTTTTCAGGAGGACAGCATTTTTTGTTTTTAGAACCCAGATGGTCTTGGAATAAAAAAATCAACAACACTTGGTCTTTAAAAGGCAGTTATACCCTTATGAATCAGAATCTTCATTTATTGGCTGACAACATCAACTCTAGTGTGTATGCTTTAAACTTTGACCGCTGGGTACCTGCAACCGATGCTGTTAAACCACAAAGAGCCCAACAAATGAATTTAGGCATCAGCGCACCCTTAGAAAACAACTGGGAATTTACCATAGACGGTTATTATAAATGGTTTAACCGCGTATTGGAAGTCAAACAGGGTGCTGATATTTCTGGCGGACTTTTGGACAACAATCAATGGGAAAAGAGTGTTATAAATGGCAAAGGATGGAATTATGGTATTGAGACTTTTTTACACAAACGCAAAGGTGATTTTACAGGTTGGATGAGTTACACGCTATCATGGGCAAAACGCAATACACCTGGCATCAACAGAGATGAGACCTATTATTTTCAATTTGACAGACGCCATTATTTCAACATGGTCTTGCAAACAAAGCTTGACGATGTTTACTCGGCTTCTATTAATTTGGTTTACTCAACCGGTAATTTTCAATCTGTCCCAATTGGCAAATACCGCGATATCAATGGTAATATAGTGTATGACTACACTGAAAAAAACAATTACCGATTAGACCATACATTCAGAATTGATGTTGGTGTTAATAAAATCAAGTTTAAAGATTGGGCAGCCGAATCTGGATACCGTTTTTCTGTATACAATTTATTTGCCCGAAACAATCCAGCATACATATACATAGACAATTCACAAAGTACACCAAAAGCCTTCCAAAGAAGCTTCTTGATGTTTATTCCAGGTGTTACTTATTACATTAAATTTTAAAGCCATGAAACAAATCATATATACCATCATAGGGGCTTTGTTCTTAAGCGCATGCTCAAAAGAAATAAAATTAAACCTACCCGATTACGACAGCAAATTGGTGGTTAATGGCGAACTCAATACAGACCAAACCATTGACCTTGAAGTCAGTCGAAGTTTGCCAATCATGCAAGTGACAGACAGCAGTGGCTATTTGATCAAAACTGCTACTGTTCAAATATTTGAAAACGGTAATTTATTGGGCAATGCCAATTATTTTTCAGGCCGATATCAACTTAATTACAAACCTAAAGCTGGACAATCCTATACCATTAAAGTTAATGCTAATGGCTATCCAAATGTAGAAAGCCAAATCAAGTTGGCTAATGCCTTTCCAATGGCAGTTAATTATACCGATTCCATTGGCTTAGATGACTTTGGTTTTAAAATCGGTGAAATCAAATTAAGTTTTAATGACAATGGCAATACTGAAGATTATTACAAATTATTGATCAATTATTACAATGCTGCAACAACAGTATGGTTCCCTTTCGATATCAGTTCAAATGACATCGTCTTTTTGAACAATGAGAAACTTAATGATGGTGGTTATTTATTCAGCGACAGAACGTTTTCAGGCAAAACAAAAACCCTCTCATTTAAAGTGCCCTTTGGCCTAGCAACTGGGAGTCCAAAATTTGTTGTTTCTTTAAAACAATTCAGTGCGGAATACTATGATTACCTTCAAGCTATTGATCAATATAGACAAAACGGTAATGGCACCAGCAATGACCCCATTATTTTAAAATCAAATGTCAATGGTGGCGTTGGAATGATTGGTGCTGTCATCAATAAAAAAGATACCATTTTTTAACCCTATTATTACATGAGAGCCCATATAAAAATTTTCATTTGCTGTTTTCTATTATTGAGCAATTTAGCCCAAGCTCAGACTGCAGGT
>JBEIKN010000218.1:0-3221 GCA_040379725.1 Flavobacteriales bacterium | reverse complement strand
TAACGGCCATTTAAATTATTCTGCTGAAGAAAAACTTAAAAGCATAAGCCGCCTTCAACAAGGGGTTTTGTTGCCTATAGTCGATGAGCGTTTTACGCCTGCTGTTGATCAACAATTCACCATTGCTGATATGATCACTGGCTGGGGAGTAGCCGAAGCGGTCAGACATTATTACGAATTATGGGGAGGCACAATGAATGGTAAATTTGCAGTCATTCAAGGTTGGGGTAATGTTGCTGCTGCTGCTGCTTTTTACTTATCTAAACAGGGTGTACTCATCAATGGAATCATCGATCGTAATGGTGGTTTGATCAATGAAAAAGGGTTCACTTTTGAAGACATCAAACATTTATTTTTAACCCGCAAAGGCAATGCTTTAAATCACCCAGATATGTTGTCATTTGAAGATGTCAACAACCGAGTTTGGGATTTGCCAATGGAGATATTTATTCCAGGAGCAGCCTCTAGATTGATCACACAAAACCAAGCTGAACGTATGATCGCTTCAGGTGTTGAAGTGGTGAGCTGTGGTGCCAACGTGCCATTTGCAGACCAAGCCATTTTTATGGGTCCAATTTCTGAATACATGGACAATCACACAGCTGTTGTACCGGATTTTATTGCCAATTGTGGTATGGCCAGAGTATTCGCATACTTAATGAAACAAGGCTCAGAAGTCAACGATTTGGCCATCTTAAAAGACGTGTCTGATATCATCCGTCAAGCCTTAATTAGAACCCATCAGTTCAATCCGAAATCAACGGGTATAAGCGCCAAAGCTTTAGAATTAAGTCTTACAGATTTAGTGGCAACTGCTGCAGTTGCTGAAAAGCAATAATTTACTTGCCTCTTCCTTGAACCATAATCAATATGGTGTAAGCCATGATTTTAAAATCAAGGGCTAAGCTGTTGTTTTCGATGTATAAAATGTCGTAATACAATCGTTCAATCATTTGATCAACATTCTCGGCATAGCCGTATTTGACTTGTCCCCAGCTGGTAATGCCCGGCTTAACTTTTTGCAAGCGTTTGTAGTAAGGGGCTTTTGCCATGATTTTATCAATAAAATAGGCCCTTTCAGGTCGCGGACCCACCACACTCATGTCGCCTTTTAGCACATTCCAAAATTGGGGGAATTCATCCAATCTGGTTTTTCTGAGGAATTTGCCGATGCCTGTAATCCTTGGATCGTTTTCTTTTGACAATTGCGGTCCAGCTTGTTCTGCATCCGTGCGCATGCTTCTGAATTTAATGATCTGAAAAGGTTTGCCTTTTAAGCCAATGCGTTCTTGTAAAAAGAAAATCGGGCCTTTGCTGCTCAGCTTTATCCCAAGAGCAATTAACAGCATCATTGGCGAAGTTAGGATCAATACAACGATTGAAAAGATAATATCAAATACCCGTTTTAAATTCTTTTGCCAATCTGGCATCACTTCGAAATCAACTTCAATTAATACAGCCCCTAAAATGTTGTTCATTTTCACCATGCGGGTAAAAATAGAGTACATGTCAGGGATGATTTTAATGAAAACATTTTCGTTTTCAACGGTTGTAAAAACGGCATTTAACTTGTCATGCTCAGTGGTTTCCATGGCAATTACCAACTCTTGTACACCATGTTCATGGATCAATTTAGGTAAGTCAACATATTTGCCCAACAAGGGTAAATGTTTTTGGAGTAATGATGTGTCTTCGCCATTAATGGTTACAAATCCAATGAATTTAAACCCATTAGAAATCTTTGCTTTTTCGAGTTCTAAATAGAGCTTTAATGCTTTTTCATTAGACCCTACCAAAATGCTAGGAAAGCCCCAAATGCGTTTTTGAATTTTGGTGTTGGTAATACTCGAAAGTATAAATCGCCCCAAGTAGGTAAGGCCAAATTGTAAACTCAATAGCAAAAAGAATGTCCTGTAATACGCTGTATAGTTGTTGACTTGGTCATCTAACAATAAAGCAAAAAATAAAACCAATGTGCCTAAAAAAGCAGTGTACAAGGTTTGTTTGAGTTCTCTCAATCGAGAGCGTCTAAAGATATTCCTATAAAAGCCAGAAAAATAATAAATGGTCAGCCAAAATAATGGGATAGCTATTAAACCAATTTTAAGTTTTGAGTCTTGGTCTAAAGGGATTTGGTAATCGATATGCGCTATGTCAACATAGGTTTTTCTGAACCAAAACAATAACAACCAAGCAATGGCAGCGCTAATAAAGTCAGAGACAATGTAATATGTGGTTTGTTTGGTGGTGTTCACAAGTCTAATTCACGTATACCAGTTTGAGGTTGTCCAAATATACAAATTTCTCTTCAGTGTCGCCTTCTGTTTTGTAAAAACCAAAGAACAGCCTAAGCGGAGTGCCAGCAATTAAGTCGCCTATTTGAGGTTTTAAATTGACATAGATTTTTTTCCAAACCCCGTTAGTAGGATTGATCACCATCACTGGATTCTGATCAATGTCAGTGCCATTGGGGTAGGTATAAACACCCACTTGTAAGGCTACATTAGATTTAATATCAATTTCAACATAGACATCAGTACCTAAAAAAGGAATATCATTAAAGGTATTCAAATTGCAACGTTCAAAGACCAGAAAACTGTCGCTTTTAGCATGAATATACCCACAGTAATTTGAACCACCAAAGGGTTGGTCAACACCTGGAGTTGATGTTGGTATACAGGCAAAAGAATCTTTAAGATTGTTTGATCCACTAGGAATGGTGCTTATGGTTTGATTTTCAAAATCTTCTATCCATTTAAATGTGGTATTGCTTCTGTATATGGTTTTAGGCGAAATGGTATCGATTTGACCTTTTTCTAGCAAAAGCGTATCGTAATATGCAGCATAAGGTTTAAAATACTTTTGAGCAGATGCTAAAGCATTTTCTTTGATGTTGGGCAAAAGCATAACTACACAGCTGCCTTCAGCAATAACGGGTAATGTGGCAGGTAATTCATAGTTGCCCATTTCTTTGCCATTAACAAACACTTTAGCGCTGGTAATATCTGATGTGTTTAATCCTTGTGCGCTTGAGGTGTTAAAGCTAAAATCTTTAATGTGCAAATAAGCGGGAATGGGTTCTTGCTCTTTGTCGCAAGCGCTGATGAGCATTAAGCTCATACAGGCAAAAAATAGGATTGAATTAGACCAAGCTCTCATGCTGACTGTATGTTAAATGTTGCATTACATTGAAAACACTCATGGCTTCTTCGAGTGATACC
>JBEIKN010000217.1:0-3261 GCA_040379725.1 Flavobacteriales bacterium | reverse complement strand
TCTGTTTTTTTGGTATTCGGCAAAAGCCTCATTTTCTTTTGACCCAACAACCTTAACACTGGCTTCGTTCATTGTGGTATCTGCTTCAAAATAAAAATCCTGATCATCCGTAATTGGCAATTCATAATAGCCATCCATTTTAGGGAATACAATCATGTACATGCCTCTTTGCAATTTAGGATTACCAACAAAAGTCCCTACACCATTAGCATCTAAGTATACGGTGTCTCTTAGATACTGCTTGTCGCCAAAATTATCTGCCAAATAAATGGGGGCATTTTTAAAGCCTTTTAACTTGACTTTGATGGCATAATTGCCGTTTGCCCTACCTACATTAGCCGCATTGAATTTAGGTATTGGCTCTGATGCAAATGGGGTAGCCACAACGGGCTGAGTGATTTTGTTCTTTTTCTGAGCAAACGCGCTAAGCCCGATCAAACTTAAACAAACGAGTATTAATGGTTTCTTCATGTTCATATGATTCTTGAATGGATACAAATTTAAATTCTTTATTCAGACTATAGACAATAATTTTGCCAAAATAGTTGGCTGCTTATGAATAAGTCTGAAAATTTTTTTGAGATGGTATACCAGGTGGTTGAGCAAATCCCCTATGGCAAGGTCACAAGCTATGGTGCTATAGCAGAATTCTTAGGCAGCAAATCGGCCTCTAGAATGGTGGGCTGGGCCATGAACAATGCCCACAGTTTAGACGCCCCCATTCCAGCTCACAGAGTGGTCAACAGACAAGGTTTATTAACGGGTAAAATGCATTTTAAAGGGCAAAGTATGCAAGCCAGACTCGAAGCTGAAGGCATTCAAATAATTGAAGATCAGATTGTCAATTTTGAACAAGTATTTTGGCACCCAAAGGCGTTAATGCCTTAATGAAGATCAAATGATTGCCCTTGAAATGGGGTTTCAACCTCTAAGCCTTCTAGCTTTGATTTTAATGTGGCCATAGCGTTTAAATCGCCATGCACCAAAAACAATTTCTTGAGCTGTTTATAATGACAAGCTTCATAATATTTTAACAAACCTGCTTGATCCGGATGGGCACTGAACACGTCGGTACGTGCAATTTTGGCATACACCTGTTTCGGTCGTTTGCCTATGGTCACACTCGGCCTACCCTTTAACAATTCTGCACCTAAGGTGCCTTCGGCACAATAACCAGCTATTAAAATGGTGCTAAACGTATCCCCAATGTGGTGACGAATATGCTCCTGAATACGACCGCCTTCCACCATACCCGCAGCAGAAACGATCACCGCAGGTTCCGGCATAGTGGCCAGCATTTTACTGTCTTCGCTGCGTTCAAGCGTATACAAATCTGGGAAAGCAAACAAAGTTCCATGGTCTTTATAAAAGGCTTGAGCCTCCTGATTCAATTGATTGACATGTTCAGCATAAAGTCGTGTGGTCTTAATGGCCAAAGGACTGTCAGTATAGACCCTAACGCCTTGCAACAAACCCTCAGCATACAATTGATTGAATGTATATAAAATAGACTGGGTTCTACCAACGCTAAAAGCAGGAATCACCAATTTTCCCTTGTATTTAACGCAGGTATTAAGCACATACTGCAAAAGCAATGCCTTTGCATCTTGATGATCTGTATGCAATCTCCCCCCATAGGTACTCTCGCTAACCATATAATCCAATTCGCCCATGGGTTGTGGGTCAATCACCAATTGAGAATGGTAATTACCTAAATCGCCTGTAAAACCAATTCGAACAACTTTACCTTTGTCTTTAATACTCATTTTTACAGAAGCAGCGCCTAAAATATGTCCGGCTTCAAACAGTTCAATTTGTACGTCATCATTGATGTCATAAGGCCTGTAAAAATCAAGTCCTTTCATAGCCTCAACGGTCAAATCAATGTGCACTCTATTGTATAAAGTCGCTACTTGCTCTGCCTTCGATAGACGTTGTTTGTGTTGGTGTTTTTTATTTCTTAGTTTTTTCTTGCCTTCAATTTGTTGCACATTTAAAGAGTCTAACAATAGATTCTTAGTCAATTCAATACTCGGATGAGAGCAAAGTATCTGACCTTTAAAACCCTGTCTGACCAAATTGGGCAAATTCCCTGAGTGGTCAATGTGTGCATGGGTTAGAATGACCAAGTCAATGTCTTCTGGTAAAAAAGGGAAATGTTTATTGTTGGCTTCAAATTGATCGCGTTGGTCGTAATACAATCCACAATCCACTAGTATCTGATACCACGAATCCAAAGTGAGTAGATGCATACTCCCTGTCACCTGTTGGGCTGCGCCCCAAAACGTCAATTTCATACTCATTCAGCCTCCTACTTATTACTTGACAACAAAGGTATTCTTTGCCAACTCATGAATCCCCAAGGGATTATCAACAATTGGTTTACAAAAACAAAATGCTTCAAAGTCAAGCACTTAAAAAAGACATAGGCAAAAAGCCGCTTAAAGCTTTCCATTGACTGAAAAAAACAAGTATATTTGATGAAAAACCCATTTCATGCAAAGAAGAGATTTTATAGCCTCATTATTGGCCGAAGACCCCAAGTCAAAGCCTGTAAATGTCGAACAATTTCAAAACCAAACGCTGCCTACTCATCTTGATTTAGGCTCGCCCAATATCAGCAATTATACCGGCACTTGGGGAGATGCTCAGGTAAAGCACCTATTAAGACGCACCTTATTTGGATTCAATAAATCCGACATTGCGTTCTTTAAATCCATGACCATGAGTGACGCCGTTGATTATCTATTGAATGTTCCTAGTACTTCTCCTAATCCGCCTGTGAATGGCTATAACAATGCCACCGGTACAGACCCAGATATTCCAGCTGGTCAAACATGGGTAAACGGTCCTGACAACAATAATTTCACCAATCAAAGACGCTTATCTCTTTACAGTTGGAGCATGCAACAAGTCTTAAGTCCTGACAGACATATCCGCGAAAAAATGACTTTGTTCATGCACAATCATTTTGCCACAGAAGTTGACAATGTTGGCAGTCCAATTTTGGCCTATAGGCACCACAAATTGCTCAGAGACAATTGTGTAGGCAACTTTAAAAACTTGGTCAAATCGGTAACAAATGACTTAGCTATGTTGATTTATCTGAACGGTTATGTCAACTCAAAAACAGCGCCTGATGAAAACTATGCCCGTGAATTGATGGAATTGTTCACTTTAGGAAAATCAGCGGATAGCCAATACACGGAAGACGATGTCAAAACTGCCGCAAAAGTTCTAACAGGCTATCGCATCAATTTC